>NZ_JAYRVJ010000150.1:0-19849 GCF_041918635.1 Promineifilum sp. (SeqCode) | reverse complement strand
TCTTGGGCCGGGGCATCCGCCTCGGGCGTGAGCGTCTGGGCCAGGGCCACAGTCGCCAGCGCGCCGATGAGCAGGATGACGATCCCAGCCACCACAAACAAAGGCCATTTTCGCTGTTTCTCCATCTATCTTTCTCCTTGCTAGGTCGGGCGCGGCCACCGATACACGCTGCCGGCCCGACGATACAATGACAACTGTCCATAGCTTAGCCGAGCGATATTCAGAAGTTGTTAAGAAGCTTCGGGAAAAATGTAAACGTCGCCTCAGCCAAACACGCGGGAACCAAGTATGGTATGGCAGCGTCACAGAAAAGAATCCGCAGATTTCGCAGATTACTTCCATTTTTGAGGTGATAGGTATGTTGAGAAAGGCTAGATATGCGCTCGTGTTGCTGGGTCTATTGGCTGTACTGCTGGCCGCTTGCCAGACGACCGGCGAGACCGATGTAACGCCCCTGCCGCCAACGGCCACGACCGAGCCGACCCCGGAAGCGCCCACGGCCGAGCCGACTAGCGCCGCCACACCGGCGGCCGAGCCAACCGCCACGGCCGAGCCTGCGGCCACGACCGAGGCTCCCGCGGCCTCGCTGGACGAGTTCATCAACCAGTTGCAACTGGCGATTGCCGCGCGGGACTTCACCGCCATGCAGACGTTCATGACCGACCCGTTCGCCGTCGGCTACTGGCTGTCTGAAGGCGTGTCGCTGACCCCGGCCGAGGCGGCGGCGCAGTTCGAGAGCAACTTCCTGCCGGAGGGGGCGCAGATCACCTGGGCCGACCCGGCCATGGACCTGGCCCCGCTGCTCCAGGGCCAGCCGCCGGCAACGTTCCTGGGGCCGGACAAGCAAGTGGTCGCCACGTTGCTCAGCTATGGCTGGGGGCCGGACGGCGCGGGGGAAGCGATCCAGTTCATCACGCAACAGCCGGACGGCACGTACCGCTGGGAGTTGATGCTCTACTCCGGCTTCGGCTTCTCGGTCGGATAAACGGATTTAGAAACCGGGTTTCTCAGAAGAAACCCGGTTTCTAAACCCGCGGTTCATTTATTCATCCATGTCTCGCGCGACGCCCTGGTTGAGGAACCACCTCTGGCTGTCGAACAGCGGGCCGTCGCCGTCGAGGAGGTAGCGGCGGGGGATGTAGCGGCCGTCGCTCTGCAAGATGTGGCTCTTGGCCGTGTCGCGCAGGCAGACGGCCAGCACGTTTTCCACCACGTCGCGCAGCATGTCGGGGTCGCTGATGGGGAACAGCACCTCCACGCGGCGATCCAGGTTGCGGGGCATCAGGTCGGCGCTGCCCATGTAGAGGCAGGGGTCGCCGTCGTTGTGGAAGTAGTAGATGCGGGAGTGCTCCAGGAAACGGCTGACGATGCTGATGACCTGGATGTTGTCGCTGACGCCGGGAATGCCCGGCCGCAGGCAGCAGATGCCACGGATGATGAGGTCAACCTTGACGCCGGCTTGCGACGCCCGGTAGAGGTTGCGGATCGTCTCGCCATCGACCAGCGAGTTGCACTTGATGATGATGCGCCCCTTAGGGCCGAGCGCCGTCTCCCGCTTGATGAACTCCAGCAGCTTGCGGCGAATGCTGACCGGGGCGACGAGGAATTTGCGGAAATCCTCCTGGCGCGAATAGCCGGTCAGGAAGTTGAACAGGTCGCCGGCGTCCGCGCCCAACTCCTCGTCGCGACTCATGAAGCCGGTGTCGGTGTAGAGGCGGGCGGTGGTGCTGTTGTAGTTGCCGCTGGACAGGTGGACGTAGCGGCGGATGCCGTCGCGCTCGCGCCGGATGATGAGCGTCACCTTGCAGTGGGTCTTGAGGCCGATCAGCCCATAGGCAACGTGGACGCCCGCGCTCTCCAAATCCTGCGCCCAGTGGATGTTGGTCTCCTCGTCGAAGCGAGCCTTAAGCTCCACGACGACGGCGACCTGCTTGTTGTTCAGGCGCGCCTTCTTCAGTGCGGCCACGACGGGCGGGTTGGAGCCGACGCGATAGAGCGTCATCTTGATCGCCAGCACGTCCGGGTCTTCGGCGGCCGTTTCGAGCAGGTTCACCACCGGCGAGAAGGAGTCGTAGGGGTGGTGCAGCAGGATTTCGCGCTGGCGCAGCACGGCGAAGACGCCGCCGGGCACGTTCTGCAGCGAGGGGGGCGTGCGCGGCGTGAAGGGCCTATCCTTGAGTTCCGGCCGCTCCAGCCGGTGCAACTCCCACAGGCTGCTCAACCCCAGCGGGCCGTCGGTAGTGTACACGTCGTAGGAGCCGACTTCCAGGTTGCTCATCAGGATGTCGCGCACGTCGGGCGGCATGTTCTGGTCGATCTCCAGACGCACGACGGAGCCGAAGTGGCGCTGGCGCAGGTTGTCCTCCATCATCAGCAGCAGGTCGTCGGCCTCCTCTTCCTGCAACTCCATGTCGCTGTTGCGCGTCACGCGGAAGGGGTAGGAGGAGACGACAGTCATGCCCAGGAACAGCCGGTCCAGGTTGGCAGCGATGACCTCCTCCAGCCAGACGAACTTCTGCACCGCCGGTGTGGAGAGTTGGTCGGGGTCGAACCGCTTCAGCGGGACGAGGCGGGGCAGCGACGGCGGCACCTTGACGCGGGCGAAGTGGAGGTCGCCCGTCCTGGGGTCGCGCAACTGCACGGCCAGGTTGAGGCTGAGGTTGGAGATGTGGGGGAACGGCCGCGTCGGGTCGGAGGCCAGCGGCGTCAGCACGGGGAAGATCTCGCGCTCGAAGTAGGCGCGCAGCTTATTGCGCTGACCCTTGCTCAACTCCTCGTAGCGCAACACGTGGACGTTGGCCTCACTGAGTTGCGGGTGCAGTTGCTCGCGCCAGATGGCGTTCGACTCGGCGAACAGTTGCGTCAGCGTGCGGTGGACGTTGGCCAACTGCTCGCGCGGCAGCAGGCCGTCGGGGGCCGTGGCCGTCACGCCTAGCTTGAACTGCTGCTTCAGGCCCGACACGCGCACCATGAAGAACTCGTCCATGTTGGCGTGGAAGATGGCCAGGAACTTAACCCGTTCCAGCAGCGGGTGGTCGGCCTGCGCCTCGTGCAGCACGCGCCGGTTGAATTCGATGTTGCTCAACTCGCGGTTGATGTAGAGGCTGGGGTCGCGCAGATCGACAGGCGGGGGGTTCGGCTCGGCGCGCGACTTGCGCTTCTCCGAGGCGGGCTTCTCGGGCTTTCCCGAAGCGGGTTTCTCTTGGGCAGGCTCGGTAGCTATGGTTGCGTCCAGCATTGTGTCTCCCACCTGTTAATTTACGAAAGACCTGCAGGTGGGCGGCCACAAGTTTTGTTCTTGTCGGAGCGCCGTTAGCTGCCCACCTGTCAGGTCTGGGCTAGCGCAACCAGGCGAAGTGCGCTACGCTTTTCGTACCATGCGTAAAGCACCATTATACTTCATTCTGCTCACATTGTTAACCGGTAGTTGCGCTGCTAACGCACCGGCCGGCCAGGAGGCCGCCGTTCTGGCTCCCCCGACCCCACTCATCGCCACGGCCGACGGACCACCGACCGCCGACCACGTAGGGACGGGTTTGAAACCCGTCCCTACCGGCGACCTGTTGCCCACGCCGACGCTGGCTGCCGGCGCGGCCCCCACGGAGGCAGCCGCCACGCTCCCCGACGACGCGCTGCACCCGCCGCCGCCGGCCACGGCCACCGTTGACCCGACTATCCGCGGCGAGTATACCCTCAGCGCGGACGCGGGCGTGCCCGCCGCGCTCATTGCCGCGGCCCGAGCCGTGGCGACGGCCAACCCGCAGCTGTTCACCTGGGTGGACGGCGACCCGGCGGCCGACGTACGGCTGACGGTCAACAACGGCGCGCCGCTGGCGACCTGGGTCTACGCCGCCGCCGCGCCCTTCGCCACGGTGGCCGACGACACGACCGGGGCGGCCGTCGCCGCCGGCTGGCCGTCGGGCGCGTCGGAATTGGGCCGGCTGATGCTCGACCCAACGACGGCTGCCGCACTGGGCGCGGTCTGGGGGCCGACGGCGGCGACGCCGATGGGCGGCGACCCTGTCGGCGAGGCGTGGGCGGCGCGCCCGTCGTGGAGCATCATCCCGTTCGATGAGCTACGGCCGGAGTGGAAAGTGCTCCGCGTGGACGGCCGCAGCCCGCTGACCCACGACTTTAGCCTCGACGGCTACCCCCTGGTCGCGCCGATGACCGTGACCGGCGACGAGGAAGCGGTGGCAGCCTTCCTGGCGCGCTGGACCGGCCCGGCGACCAACCGCGACCCGGCCAGGCTGACGCGGGTGGCCATGTCGGGCGTGACGGCCCTGGTGCGGGCTACGGCGGCGCAGATGGAGCGCAACGGTCTGCTCTATCCCGGCGAGGAGGTCGCGCCCATCCTGCAGGGGGCCGACATCGCCCACGTCAGCAACGAGGTTTCGTTCGCCGCCGACTGTCCGCTGCCCGACCCCTACGGTGGGACGACCTTCTGTTCGCGCGACCCGTACTTCGACTTGCTCAAGCATCTGGGCATCGACGTGATCGAACTGACCGGCAACCACGTCAACGACTACGGCCGCGAACCGCTGGCGCGCTCGCTGGACATGTACGCCGCGGCGGGGATGCAGTGGTTCGGCGGCGGCCGGAACCTGGCCGACGCTTCGCGGGCGGCCACGTTCGAGCACAACGGCAACCGCATCGCCTTCGCCGGCTGCAACCCGGTCGGCCCACAGAATTCTTGGGCCATCGCCGACGCTGCCGGCTCCCGCCCCTGCGGCCCCGACCTGACGGCCCAGATTACCCAGTTGCGAAGCGAAGGCTATATCGTCCTGACGACGCTGCAATACGTGGAACACTACGTCTATTACGCCCCGCCCGACCAGCAAGCGGCCTTCTCCGAACTGGCCGCGGCCGGGGCGACGGCCGTCTCCGGCAGCCAGGCCCACCACGCGCAGGGGTTCGCCTTCGAGAACGGGACGTTCATCCACTATGGACTGGGCAACCTGTTCTTCGACCAGATGGACATGACCGGCACGCGCCAGACGTTCGTGGATACCTACGTGGTCTACGACGGCCGGCTGCTGAGCGTGGAGCTGTGGACGGGGCTGATCGAGAACTGGGCGCGGCCGCGGCTGATGACGGCGCAGGAGCGGAGCGAGTTGTTGACGGCTGTCTTCCAGGCGAGTGGGTGGTAAGGTAGGGGCAGACCTGCGTGTCTGCCCTGGGCGCACATGTAGGTGCGCCCCTACCTGCCGTCGGGACGGCGGCGCTCCATGCCGCGCAACCACAGCCACATGATGAGCGCGAGGAGGACCAGCCCACCCACGGCAAGCAGCCAGACGCCCCGACCGGACAAGAGCGACTTGGCCGGCGCGACGCTGAAGGAGTACGTCCCGGTCAGCGTGTGCTCGTCGGTCGAGACGGCCGTCCACTGCACCGTATAGGTTCCGGCCGGCAGCGGCGGCAGGTGCGCGGCGATCTCCAGCGGCGCGGCCGGGGCGAATTGGAGCGTCTGCCCGTCCACCAACGCGAACGAGTCGCTTAGCACCTCAACCCGGCTGCTGGCGTCCAGCGGCTCGCTGAACGTCAGCCGCACCTCGGCCGGCGACTCGCTCAATTCCGCTCCCGGCGCGGGCGCGGCCTCGACCAGCTCCGTATGCGCCGCGACCGGCCTCACGGCCGCGCTCCCCAGCAGCAGGCCTAACAGCGCTACTACCCCCATCAACCGTTTCACGCCCAATGTCACAACCCTCATCAACACTCTCCAATACCCAGACCTGACAGGTCTTTAGTCAATACAATGGCCGCAACGCCGCCAGCAACTCCTCTGGCGACAGCGGCCCGCTGAACCGCGCCGCCACGCGCCCCTGCCCATCCAGCACGAACACCCACGGCTCCGTTTCCAACCCCCACTCGGCCATCTCCTTCACCAGCGTCAGCCGCTGGAAGTCGTCGTAGACCTCGATGTGGATGAAGTTGGCCGCGTCACCCACCTCGGCGCGGGCCAGCTTGAGGCTGTCGAGCACCGGCGCGCACCACTTGGTCTGGCAGAAGGCGGGCGTCAGAAAGCCGACCACCGTCGGCCGGCCCGTGGCGAGGGCGTCGGCGACGGTCAGCTGGTGAAAGGCCGGGTCGGGGTCGTTGGCCGAACTGAGGCGGGTGATGTCCGGCTCGGTCGCCAGCGTGCGGTTCTGGCTGGGCGGCGCGGGCGCGCCTATGGCCGGCGCAGCGCTGGCCGGCTTGATCTCGACGACGAAGTCAGCGCGGATGGCAGCGCCGCCGGCATGGGTGATGTCGGCCGTCATGCCCCAGTAGCCGGGCGTCGCCACTTTGGGGTAAAAGACCCAGTAGGGCACTTCGTAGTCGCTGTAGCCGGTCGCCTGGCCCGTCCAGGCCGGTTCGTCGCCGGCTGCGGTCAGGTCTGCGCCGAGCGGGAAGGCGCTGAGAGTCACCCCTTCCACGCCCGTCGCCGCGTCCTCGCCGTCGAACAGGGCGAACGAGATGCGCGGCTGGCCGACAGCGAAGTCGGCGCTGACCAGGATGACCTGGAGCGGTGAGACGGTCGCGGCGGGCGCGGCCGGGTTCGCCCCGCCGCAGGCCGCCAGGATGCAGAGCAGCGGCAGCCAGACGGCCGGCCGCCAGCGATTCAGGCAAGGTATCATACGCCAGATTCTAGCAATCTAGAGCCGGATCGGCTTGTCAGATCGGCGCGAGTCGTGATAAAATCCTGACTTGTTGAGTGCAAGCGCTCATGGATCATGCGGAGCGCGGATGACTAAGAAATCTGCGTAATCTGCGAAATCTGTGGATTCTTCTCCCCGCCTCCGTAGCTCAACTGGCAGAGCAGGGCACTCTTAATGCCAAGGTCACAGGTTCGAATCCTGTCGGGGGCACTGGTCGAGGGGTTGGAGCGGATGCTCCAACCCCTTTCCTTAATCTATCTCTACCCACTTTGGCGAAGAAGTACAGCAATCGAATAGCCGTCACAGAATGCCGGCCAGAAGACCAGGCGGGGCCGATTCTCGTTGACACATTGCTCTCCTGCGGCTGAACGGCTTGCTCTGGCTTCCTATTCGCCTCTGTCAAAGTGCATCATCTTGGCCCCTACAGAACTGGTTCCGCCTGCTCCAGCAGACGGTTTAGCCGCTCCAGGCTGCTGGTCACCAGTGGAGGCGGTTCATCCATCGCCTGTACCGTTGTCCATACCTGGGCTTGCCGCTCTCTGAGGTCTGAAATCCGGTCAGAAGGCCCGGAAATAGCGCGGTTGCTCACCAGTCGGGTCCATAGGATTTGGCAGGTGGCCGATAGGGGCGGCGCGACAATAATCCCGAGTAACCCAAAAGCGTCGGCCAAGGCGATCAGGATCACGACTGTCAGAATCGGATTATAGTGCCCGCGTTTGAATAGGCGTGGCTCGACCCACCGTTTCAAGGCCAACAAAACAACGATCGTATAGAGAACCGTAAACAGGCTAAGCTGCACACTGGTCAGCAACCCTATGAGTAATGCGGCGATCACCACCAGAGCCGACCCCACCATGGGGACCAGCAGAGCCAAAGCGCCTATCAAGGCCAGCAGTATTGGGTATGGCGATCCAAGTGCCCAGTACCCCACGCTTAAGAGCAAACCGGCCAGGAAACTTTGGATCGCTTCGTTGCGTAGGTAAGCGCCAATCTCTGGTTCGACCGTCCGCCAGATATCGCGCACTTGCGCGCGCTGGCCCGATGGAAGCAGCGAGAGCCAGAGTCGCTCAAAATGAATCCGGTCTATGCTCCAATAGACGCTCAGGAAGAGGATGACGAGCGCGGCGCTTATGAGGCTGACGATGTTCTGCGTGACTCCCAGTAGAGTCGGCAGCACAAGTTGCCCCTGCTCGCCGGTTAGAGCGTCAAAGAGGGCGCTGGGGGACGGCAATCGCTCATCCAATAGCTCTTGGAATGACGTGCCCGCCAACCATTCCGGTTGCTGCCATGTATCCTGGACCGACAACTGATTGCCCAACTGTCGAATCTCACCCATCGCAGCCGTGATACTCCAGACAAGTAGGAGACCGAATCCAACCGTTATAAGCAGGTAGAGTAGCGCCAGAGTCAGACGTCTTATCAGGCTGCGCCCGGACAGTTGCTTCACCAGGGGACGAACCGCGGCGGCGAGCGCCAATGAGAACAGAACATAGACGAGGACAAGGCGGAACTGCCACATCAGCATCAGGCCCAGCGCGGTGACCATAATGGCCATGCCGATAATGAGCAATTGCCTGGTCATGGCGCGCTCGTACTCCCGGCCTGAGCCAACAGGGCGTCAAGGTCAATGGTAATAGACTCGATTTCATCCATCACCCGGTCGATCTGCGTGACTGTTTGGTCAGAGCCTTCTTTTTCCAGCCGCGCCTGTTTGCGCAAATCCTGGGCCAGGTCGCGCGCCTCATAGCGCAAGCGGCCGGCCAGGTCGCGACCGCTTGACACCTCCGGCTCCAACGCGTCCGGGCGAAAGACGTAGCGGTCAAGTACGAGTTGGATAATAGCCGCAGTGGGGATCGCCATGAGCGCGCCGGCAACCCCCAGCAACGAGCTAAAGGCAAATATTGCCAACAAGGAGACGAATGGATTGACCCCCACTGCCTTGCGCATGACGCGAGGCACGAGCAGGCTATTCTCCAACTGCTGAATAATCAGGGTCGCGACGATGACCCAAACCAGCTTATCCGGCCCGAGGGACATCGCCACGAGCGCTGCCGGAACGGCTCCCAGGAACGGCCCAACCAGGGGGACGGCTTCCATAAGCCCGGCTACAAGCGCCAGCACCAGAACATAAGGCAACCCGATGAGCAAATAAGCGGCCAAAGCCATACCGCCCACGAGGAGCATCAGAATGCCTTGTCCCGCGATGTAGGCGCTGACCTTGGTTTCGATGGCCGAAATGAGCTCCAGGGTGCTTTCACGATGGGCTTTGGGAATGAGTAACGTCAACGACTTGGTATACCGTGGCCCGTCGAGCGTCCAGTAAAAGGCGATCAACAGAATGGCGCCGGCCGTCAATACTATTTGAGATGCTGAGCCAATGTAACCCACTGCCCGGCCGGCTGAGTCCAGTATCTCTTGTCCCGTTTGCTGCAGCGGCGCCTGGCCGGGTGACAAACTAATGGAGAAAAGTTCACCCAAGCGCCCAATAAGTAGGTTGGGGTTGTTAACCAGCCAGTCACTCAGGGTTTGAATGTAGCCGGGCATGGCGGCCACAATCGTTGCCGTCTGCGTCACAATTAACGGGGCCACCAGCAGCGTGAAGCCAATGAGCGCGGCCAGTAGTAGCAGGTAGATAAGGATGACCCCAGCGTTGCCAGGGAGGCCGCGCCGTTGCAGCCACACAACCACTGGCCGGAACATGGTGCCCAGCATGATGGCGACAAATAAGGTGAAGGCGACCTGGTTAAAGCGGTAAAGAAGCCAAAAGCTCAGCCCAAGCGATACGAAGACGAGCGTAGCCCGAACGACCCGCCAGAATGTCCACGTATAGGGTGGCGAAGTTACAGCGCCTGACATCTCATTCTCCAAGTTGCCTTTTGCATTCCTCAATTGTTTAGCTGACCCGTCCTCCGTCGTCAACCCAGACCATCATTGCCCGCCAGTAGTAGGCGCGGTCAGCTCCAGCGGCCTGCTCCTCGGCGGCATGCTTTTCGTCAGCCTTTCTCTTTTTCACCCAGAGCAAGAACTTCTCTTTTTTCTCGGCGATGCTGTGGACAGGGGGAGTTACTGGTTCCAATTTGACCTCGGTTTCATCCACTGACGGCTGTTTTCCCGGCTTCGACGACGGGGGACCAACGCTCTCGTTGTTCGTCAACCACTTCCTGGCCGCGTTGTTGCAGGTCTTCGGCCCGGTCCTGGATGCCGGTCGTTACTTGGTGAGCCTTGTCGCGGACCTGGTTTGCCCCGCTTTCAATCGTTTTGGCATACTGCTCGCGTAAATTCCTGGCCTTCCGCCGTATCTGGTTGCGCATCTTCTTACCTGATTGCGGCGCCAGCAGCAGCATCACCAACGCGCCCACAAGGGCGCCGAACAGCGCCCCTAATAATAGCCCGGCTACGAGGTAACCCGGATTGTTGATGTCGTACGGGATATCTGGGTTCGTTTGGTTCATTCTGGTTTCCTCTCAAATTCTTCCATCGTTTTTCAGCCGGCTCATGCCGCCGCTCGTTCATGTCCACATGACCAATGCTCTAGATACGGCCCAGGCCAACGAACTCTCCACGCATGGCAACGTAGCGGCTATTCAGGGAATATGCCTTGTTTCTCGTCCTGCTTCTTCTTGTCCTTTTTGGCCTGCTTCTTTTCCTTGAGCGTTTTTGCCGGTTGATTCTTGTCGGTACCCTTCTTTTTCTGTCCCTTGGTCATTTGATTCTCCTTGATACTTATGCGAGACGTGACCTGCTCGGGCCCGCTCGGCAAAGACGTAGCGTTGTGAGCGACGCTCATGCGGCCCATCTCCACGTCGAAGCAGTTCCGGTCAATGCCGAGCTTTGTCACTGCTCTCGCGGACTGACTGAGAGCGAGTGCTCCCGGCCGCGACCCGTAGGCGCTCCGCCACTCGATCTGGCATCTCGCCTTTGCTGATAAAGGAGTCGGCCCCGGCTGAAAGCGCTGCCTGATGACGGGCATCGAACTGGCTGATGAGAACAATGACGACGGCCGCCGGGCAAGTCGCGCGCAGCTCGACGAGAGAAGTGTTCGTGGGGATCAAGTTCCAATCCACGACCAGCATGTCGGGTTGTGTCCCTGAAGCCTGGGTCATCGTTGAGGGCCAATCGGCCGCTTCGCCGACCACCTGCATTTCTAGATCTAGCAACACCAGCCGCAAGGCTGAACGGATTTCGGGTTGGCTATCGGCTAGATATACGCGAGTCATGGGGTACAACCTGAATCCAGTGTCAATCCAAATCGTCGCGCGCCGCTTCCTTTGCCAGAAGAAACTCTTGCCAGGCATCGTTGAAATCGGCAATGTATTGCGGGGCAGCGTTTCTAATCACGATGTCGACCCAGCTCTTGTGTTCGTCGGGCGCGCGCCTGGTGGGTATCGGCTCGACAACCCGCATGCCCGGAACTCGCGCCAGATCGCCAATTCCATCTTGCCTCAATTGTTGGTTGGTAAGCCACTCTTCGAATCGCAGAGTCATTCGTTTCACCTGATTTCATGGGGCAATCGCCTATCCGGGCAACCGCTTCAACCTGTTAGGTAATAACATACCGTCCATTCTGTTGGCTCAACGTCAGGGTTTTGACCGCGCTGTTCAGTTTGTGAGCGATTTCCCAGCCGGTGATGCTATTCTTCAGGTAGATGTCGTAGCGCTCCAGCTCGGCCGGTAGAACGCCGCTCTCACCCGGCCCGGTCACGCAGGTACCGGCCAGGGTGCGACCTGTGAATATCTGTACCTGAACCCTGATCGCCGCCATGTTATGGAATGTAATCTGTGTCTCGGCCATCTTTGCTTTTCCACGCTTGCGACATGAGAGTGAACCCACACCCGCAAAATGTGCCCGCTCCATGCGGTTCCGATCATTGCGGTCGCTTCTTGATAGAATACGAGCCTGGATTGATCGTACAACCAACGCGGCCCAGTCACATCGGCCGGCCGGTGGATATTGACCTCCCCCAGTTGGGGGATAAATAACAAGACAGGGGATTTCAGACCAGACCGGTGAAGGCTACCTGTCCGGGTTCAAGCGGGATTAGTCAACGAGGTGGTGGCGCACGGCCAGCGCGACGGCTTCCGTACGGCTGGCAACGTCGAACTTGGACAGGATGTGGCTGACGTGGGATTTGACGGTCGACGGACTGACGAAGAGTTTCTCGGCGATCTCGGTGTTGTTCAATCCTTGAACCATCAGCGTCAGCACGGCGCGCTCTCGGCCAGTCAGGTCGCGGCCCAGAGCCGGTGGCTGGGTACTGGCGTGGATGAGCGCCTGAGCGACTTCCGGGGAGAGTGTTCCGCGACCAGTGTGCGCCGCGCGGATGGCCTGGGCCAATTCATTGGCCGACACGTCTTTGAGCAAATAACCGATGGCCCCGGCTTGCAGGGCGTTCTGTACCAGTCCCTCTTCGTTGAAACTCGTCAGGGCGATCACCTGCACCGCGGGAAACTGCCGGCGGATGGCGCGGGTGGCCTCCACGCCATGCATCCCCGGCATGACCAGATCCATCAAAACGACATCGGGCTGGACGCGGCCGCACAGTTGGATGGCTTCCTCGCCCGTAGCCGCCTCACCGGCCAATTCCAGGTCATCATGGACCTTCAAGAAGGTCGCCAGGCCGCGGCGGACCATGGCATGATCGTCAACAAGCAGGACGCGAATAGGTGAGGCTGTGGTCATGATGTCTTCTACTCCGGGGTTTCTCGCCAGCGCACGGCGATTTCAGTACCCTGACCTGGTTGGCTCGTGATTGACAACGTTGCGCCGATGGCCTTGGCCCGTTCCTGCATGATGCTCAGACCATAATGGCCGGACGGTATCTGTTCAGGATCGAAGCCACGGCCGTTATCGCTGATAGACAGTGCGACCGTCCCCCCTTCATAGTGGAGATGGATTTTCACCTGCCTCGCCCCGGAATGCCTGGCCACGTTGTTCAGCGCTTCCTGACACAGACGATAAAACGCTAGCTGCACCTCGGCCGGCAAGACCCCCTGGCCCGACACGGTGACCGCAACCGCGATATTCGTCCGGCCCGTAAGCGCGTCGCCCAACAAGCGTATCAAGTCATCCAGCTCGCTGTCGTTCAGCTCTCGGGGCTGCAACTCCACCAGCAGCCCTCGCATCTCGGCCAACGCTCCGCGCGTCAGTCGGCGCAGATCTTCCAGCGACTCCAGCACCTCGTCCGGGTGTTGCTCCCACAGGCGCGGCAGCACTTCGGCAATCAGGCTGGCCGAGAAGAGCGACTGGTTGACGGCATCGTGCAGGTTTTGCGCCAGGCGCTGGCGTTCCTCCAGCGCAGCGAGCACTTGCGCCTGTTGATACCGTTGCGCGTTGACGAGGGTGATCGCCGCCTGGTTGGCCATCCTCAGCGCCAGATCAGCGTGGTGAGCCGTGAAATAGTTCGGCTCAGCATGGGCCACTCCCACACCGCCAATGACGCGTCCCTTCACAACGAGAGGGATCCACATCCACGCCCGTACTCCCTCTAGCAACACGGCCGCCTGCTCTTCCAGGAGCGACCGCAGAAATTGGGCCGTCGGGTCAGCGCTCCATACGTCGGCCGTTCGCTGTGGCCGGGACCCGTTAGACAGCGCGGCCAGCGTTTCCATACCGCTCAGCCGGATGCGAAAGGGCATGGCCTGCTCCAGTCGCTTCGACCCACGCACGGCCACGGCGACCAGGTCCCACCCTTCCAGGGTGAAGAGCGCGCCATGAGTGTACTCAAGAATTTCCCGCAATTGATCGAGGATCAAACCGGGTTTTAGCTCCAGTTCGGAGGCCAGCGCCTGGGAAATCTCCAATAGAGTGGCCTGTTCGCGTATGCGCGCTCCCATCTGTTCCCGGAGCAGCTGCTCAGCCTGCACCCGTGTACTGACATCGCGGACAACGCTCAGGAGGCACGGGCGATCCCGATAGGTACATCCAGTCCCGCGTATCTCGGCAGTGAATGGCGTTCCATCGCGGCGTATGTGAACGACTGTCGCCTCAAACCCGTCGCCAGCTTGAACCGCATGGACCCACTGGCTAAATTGAACATAACTATCGGGGTGCAAAAAGGTGGTGGGATGCAGGCCAATGAAATCCTCGCGAGCGTAGCCGTGCATGGCGCCGGCCGCAGGATTGGCCTCAACCACCAGGCCGGTTTCCACATCGTTGAGGATCAGCCCATCACTCATCGTCTCGAAGATGCGTCGATAGGGTTGTTCTTGGTTCTTGCCTGGCAAGTGGTACTCCTGGTTGCGAGCGCTCATATGGAACTCGCTATGTCCTTTCCAGCCCCTGCCGTTCCGCCCAGGCTGCCTCTTCCCCTCTCCCCTCCCTCCGCAATACCTCCCCCAACACCCCATACGCCGCCGGCAGGCGCACCCAGCCGCCCAGCTGTTGCGCGTTCTCGGCCGCGGCGATGACGGCCCGGACGGTGGCCTCGGCCGCGGCGAGCTGGTCGCGGGCCAGCAGCGCCTCGGCCAGCGCCAGCCGGCAGGCGAGCCGGAGGTAGCGGCTGCCCGTCGTCTCGGCCAGCGCGTCGGCCTCT
This sequence comes from Promineifilum sp. (SeqCode), assembly GCF_041918635.1. Classification (NCBI taxonomy): domain Bacteria; kingdom Bacillati; phylum Chloroflexota; class Ardenticatenia; order Promineifilales (SeqCode); family Promineifilaceae (SeqCode); genus Promineifilum (SeqCode); species Promineifilum sp. (SeqCode). The sequence continues at coordinate 5,679 of NZ_JAYRVJ010000150.1, read as the reverse complement.
TCCAGCAGGGCCATGCCGGCGTCGGCGTCGCCGCAGCGGCACACCGCCTGTCCCAGCGCCAGCAGCGCCTCAACCGCGTCCCCCTGGTCGGCCGTCCGCGCCAACGCCAGCGCCCGTTCCAGCGCCGGCCGCGCCCGCTCTGGCGCGTCCGCCTCCAGGCACACCCGTCCCAGCCGCGTCAGGGCAAAGGCCGCCCCCTGGCGATCCCCCCGCGCCTCCAGCCGCTCGGCCAGCGCCAGCAGGCCGGCGATGGCCCGCTCCGCCTCGTCCGTCCGGCCCGCCGCCCGCTGCAACTCGCTCAGCAACGCCAGCGCCCGCGCCGTCTCGGGTGGCGCGTCCAGCGCCCGGCTGCGCGCCACCGAGCCTTGCACCGCCTCCAGCGCCTCGTCCGCCCGTCCCAGCCGGGCCGCCGCCTCGGCCCGCGAGAACAGCGCCCGCGCCAACTCCACCTCCGCCCCCGTCAGCCGGGCCAGCTGCTCCGCCCGGTCAGCCGCGGCCAGCGCGCTGGGGGCGTCGTCCAGTTCGTAGAAAAGGGCCGCCAGCGCATTCTCCGCCCGCGCCTGGCCCAGCAAGTTGCCATCCAGTTCGGCGATGCGCTGCATGGCGTGGAACGTGTACAGCGCCTCCACCAGCCGCCCCTGGCGCAGCAGCGCCCGCCCCAGCCGCTCCTGCGCGTTCAGCCGGGCGTCCAGGTCTTGCGGCAGCCGCTCCAGCAGCCGCAACGCCTTGTGGTAGAAGTCGATGGCCCCGGCCAGCTTGTACTGCTCCGCGGCGCGGGCCGCGGCCCGCTCATACTGCCGCGCCGCCTCGGCCAGTTGGCCCGCCTGCTCGTGGTGCTGGGCGATGGGCGCGGCGTACTCGATGGCCCGGTCGCCGCTCTGCGTCTCCAGCCAGCGCGCCGCCTGGACGTGGTAGCCGGGCCGGTCGCGCAGCAGCACGCTCTCGTAGGCCACCTCGCGCAGCACGGCATGCTTAAAGCGGTACGCCTGGCTGCCAACGAAGGCCGGCGCGGGCGCGCGGTAGATCATGTCGCGCCGCTCCAACGCCCCCAGCGCCGCCGCCACCTGCTCCGGCGCGAACGGGTAGCGCGCCGCCGTGTTGAGTTGCTGCACGGCGCTGTCCCAGAACTCATCCCCCACCACGGCCGCCTGCTGCAACGTCGTCCGCTCCAGCTCCGGCAGCCGGTCGAGGCGGGCCTGCAACACCCCCGTCAGCGTGGGCGGCACGCGCAACTGGGGCAGCTCGCGCATCCGCAGTTGCCACGTGCGCTCGCCGGGCACGATGACCCGGTCTTCGATGAGCACGCGAATAAGTTCCTCGACGTAGAATGGGTTGCCGGCCGCCGAGCGCACGATGAGGTCGGACAGCGCCGACGGGATCTGCGGCAGCTTGTGCAGGATTTGCAGCACCAACTCGTGGCTCTCGGCCTCACCCAGCGGGCGCAGGGGCAACCGCCGGGCCGCCGCCGCTCCGTCCCCCGCCGGCCAGCCCGGCCGCCGTTCGTAGAGCGCCGGCCGCGCTAGACAGACCACCACGAGCGGCCGCGCCGCCGCTAGCGCCGCCAGGCGCTCCAGGAAGTCGAGCGAGTCGTCGTCGGCCCAGTGCACGTCCTCCAGGAAGACCAGCGTCGCCGCCGATAGGTCGGCCACCGCGCCGAAGTAATCGAGCAGGCTCTCCAGCGCCCGTTCGCGGGCCGTGGCCGGCTCGGCCGCCGCGCCGGGCAAGTCCAGCCCGACCAGATGGCCGATCATCCGCGCCCGCTCCCGCCGCCCGGCCTGCCGCGTCGGGCTGTCGGCCCCCGTCAGCCCGGCCGCCAGACCGCGCACCAGCTTTTCCTCGATGGTCGCCGCCCGGTCACTGTCGTCGATGCCGAAGTGGCTGAGGAGCAGATCGCGCAGCAAGCTATAGGGCACTTCCATGAGGCGCTGGTCGGTACGCCCCTGGAAGCGCGTCACCTTGAACGGGAACGCCTCCAGGCTGCGGTTGAACTCACGCATCAGGCGCGACTTGCCCACCCCGGCGTCGCCGGCGATGACCACCAGCCGGCCGCGCCCCGTCTGCGCCGCCTCGCGCAGCGTCTCCTGCAACACCTCCATCTCCACCGCCCGCCCGATCATGGGCGCGGCGACCCCCTCCACCCCCTCGACACGGTCGAAGAACTCCCGCGGCTGGGAGCCGACGATGCGGTAGACGGTGATGGGCGCCTGCCGCCCCTTCACGCTCACCTGGCCCAGCGCCTCGGCCCGGAAGAGATCGCCCACCAGCCGGTAGGTGTCATGCGACACGTAGACGCCGCTCTCGGCCGCCGCCTCCTTCAGGCGGCTGGCGACGTTGACCGCGTCGCCGATGGCCGTCTGGCCGGCGTCAGAGCCGACCTGCCCCAGCGACACGGGGCCGGTATTGATGCCGATGCGCACGGTCGGCGGCGGCTTCGGCGGCTCGGCCGCATCAAGGTCGGCCGTGCTCGCTTCGCGTTGCGCGGCCAGGAAGTCGCTCAGCATCTCGCGGATGGCCAGGGCGCAGCGCACCGCTCGCTCCGGGTCATTCTCGCGCGCCGCCGGCACGCCGAACACGCCCATCACCACGTCGCCCATGTGCTTATCGACCATGCCGCCGTGGTAGAGGATCGTCTCGTCCAACCGCCGCCATAGCAGGTCGATCTGCCGCAGCGGCTCCGTGTTGTGGGCCGCGCCCGTCAGCCGGGTGAAGCCCTCCAGCGTGGCGAAGAGGATGGTCGCCTGCTTGCGCTGCTCGGCCGGCGGCGCGTCGCCGGGCGCGTCGGGCAGCGCCGCCAGCCGCTCGGCCAGCACGTTGAGGGTCGTCGCCACCACGTCCTCCCCCCAATGGGCGCGCTGGCTCGACAAGACGGCGATGGCTTCCTGGAGTTGGGCGCGGTTGAGCATGACGAGCGGGTGGTGAGACCTCAGAGGTTTGCGGCAAACCTCTGAGATCCAGGGGCGCGGCGCTGCCAGGCGTCGGCCTGGGCGTCGTCGCCCGCGTCGGCAAAGTGGCGGGCGATCATCACGTCCACCGGGAACCACGCGCCGAACGGGGTATCCTGACGGTGAGCGATGAGCCAGCGGGCGACGCGCTGATGCTGGGCGCGTCGCTCCTCCGGCGGCAGCAGCGTGTAGGCCGCGCGGCGCATACTCTCGCGCCAAAAGGTGTAGGCCTGATTCGCGCCAAAGCTATAGGTCGCGCTGGCCGTGATGTACCGTTTCATCTCCAGGCTCAACAGCGCCGCCTCCAGCTCCGGCTCGCTCAGGTTCAGCGCCGGCTGGGCCATCTCCGGCAGCGCGGCGTCCCAGAACAGCGGCCCCATCACCGACGCCAGGCACAAGACGGCCTGCTCCGCCTCCGGCAACAACTGGAGGCGCGCCCGCAACAGCGCCGGCAGCCCGGCCGGCAGCGCCATCCCCTCCACCCCGGCCATGTCCACCCGCCAGCGCTCCCCCGTGGTGATCAGCCCGCGCTCGATCAGCAGCCGGATGAACGCCTCGATGTAGAGCGGCAGCCCGCCCGACTCGGCCACGACCAGATCGAGCAGGCGCATGGGCGGCGGGCCTAGCGGGGCCAGGATGTCGCCGGCCATCAGGCGGCTCTCCACGGGCGACAGCGGGGCCAGCGTCAGGCGGTCGAAGGGGGCGAAGGGGCCATCCTCCCGCGCCAGCCACTGGATCGCCGCCGTCCCGACGGCCGGCGTCGCCTCGACCTGGGCCAGGAACAGCACCGGCAGCGCCGCCGCCTCGCGCACCAGCCGGTCGAGCAGCGCCAGGGACTCCCGGTCGGCGCGCTCCACCCCGTCGAGGACGACGAGGGCCGGGCCGCCGGCGGTGATGGCCCCCAGCAGGCGCGCCACCACGGCCAGCGCCTCCTCGACCGGCACGGCCGCCGCCGTCCGCACGTCGAGCAACTGCTCCAGCAGATGCAGCGTGCCCGGCAGCGGCCCGGTGGCCGGCCGCCGCCCCTCGGCCGGCCGCTCCAGTTCCCGCAGCCCGCGCCGGATGTGCGCCTCGATCAGGTAGCGGCTGTGCTGGGGGCGAATGCGGAAGCGGCGCAGCAGCAGCTCGCGGGCCAGCGCGTAGGGCGCGTCGGGGCAGGCGCTCTGCGTCCCGGCGTGCAGCACGGTCAGCGAACCGGTCAGCAACCGCGCGCGCCCCTCGAACTCGTGGATGAGGCGCGACTTGCCGGAGCCGGACGGGCCGATCACCGTCACCAGTTGCGGCGTCCGGCTGTCGATGGCCGCCTGCAGCGCCAGCTCCAGCCGGTCCAACTCCTCCGTCCGGCCGACCAGCCGCGTCGCGCCGCCGGCCACCCGATCGGGGGTGAAGGCGGTCGTGTCCGTCCGGGCCGCCGCGACCAGGTACGCCTCTTCGCCGGGACGCCGCGCCGCGTCCGGAAGGGCTTCGGCCGCCAGGGACAGGTGGAAGTGCGGCTGGGCCGGCCGCTGGACGGCCGGCGACGCCAACACCTGCCCAACCGGGGCCAGCCGCTCCAGCCGCCGGGCGATGGCGACCGTGTCGCCCACCGCCTTGGGCCGGTCGCCGCCCGGCGGGCGCGCGAAGTAGACCGGCCCGCTGTGGACGCCGACGCGCATCTGCGGCCCCGGCCACTCGCCCGCCCAGGCGACGCGCTGGTCGGCGGCGGCCTGGCGCACCCGCGCGTTGAACAGGGCCAGCTCCTCTTGCAGCGCCAGCGCGGCGTGCAGGGCGCGGACGGCGTCGCCGCGGCGGGGCTGCGGCAGGCCGAAGAGGGCCAGCAGGCTATCCCCCGCGTGCTGGTCGATCTGCCCGCCCCAATCGCGGATCACCGCGTCGAGCACCTGCCACATGGCGTTCATGGCGTCGCGCACGTTCTCGGCGTCCATACGCTCCGACAGCGCCGTGAAGCCGGACAGATCGGCCACCAGCACGGTCAGCGACCGCTGCTGCCGGTCGTCGGGATTGGATTGGAGTTCCACCAGCTTGTCGCGGAGCGCTTGCAGGGCCACGTCCACGGCGCGGCCCAGAGCGTGGTTCTCCCCGGCCGCGCCGCGCTGCGATTCGAGCGTGGCGATCGCCTCCACCAGCGCCTGGCGGCTAACGTTTGCCTTGATCACACAAGGATTATACTCTAGACCTCAGAGGTTTGCGGCAAACCTCTGAGGTCTGAACTGACTATGAAACTGCGCAAACTCAGCCTACAAGGCTACAAAACCTTCGCCGCGAAGACGGAATTCCTCTTCGACAGCGGCATCACGGCCATCGTCGGCCCCAACGGCAGCGGCAAAAGCAACATCGCCGACGCCCTGCGCTGGGTGCTGGGCGAACAGAGCTACAGCACCCTGCGCGCCCGGCGCACGGCCGACATGATCTTCGCCGGCAGCCAGCAGCGCGCGCGGGCCGGCATGGCCCAGGCCACCATCACCCTCGACAACAGCGACGGCTGGCTGCCCATTGACTTCAGCGAGGTCGAGATCGCTCGCCGCGCCTTCCGCTCCGGCGAGAACGAGTACCTTATCAACGGCCAGCACGTGCGCCTCAAGGACGTGGCCGACCTGCTGGCGACCAGCGGCCTGGCCGAACGGACGTACACCATCGTCGGCCAGGGCCTCATCGATCAGGCCCTCTCGCTGCGCTCCGACGAGCGGCGGGCGCTGTTCGAGGAGGCCGCCGGCATCACCCACTACAAGACCCGCCG
>NZ_JAYRVJ010000149.1:0-10373 GCF_041918635.1 Promineifilum sp. (SeqCode) | reverse complement strand
GGGGCAGGAGTACGCTACAATCCAACGGTCTTGGCGACCTCGCCACCGGATACGCATGCGAAAATACCGGCTGCCGCTGCTCCTCGGCCTGCTACTGGCAGGAATTATAACAGTGTGGTTACTGCCGTCTATACTGCGGGCGGTGCCCACGCGCTATGCCATGCGACTGCCCGAGCCGCTGCAGGCGCTGGCCCTGCCGGCTGACCCGACGCCCATCTTGCCGACGGTTGCCGCGCCGGAAGCCGCCGCCGGCCTGCTCGACCCGGCCGAGCCAGCCCGTCCCACCGCCGCCCCGCCCGCCAGCCCGACGCCGGAGCCAGTCGCCGGGCAGTTGGCGACGGGTGAGCCGCCTGAGGAAGCGCAGCCGACACCGACGGCCGAACCGACGGCGGCCCCCACGGCCACGCCGTGGCCCGTACCGCCCGCGGCGCGAATGACCGGCTTCACCCACATCTATCAGGAATGGAACAACTGCGGGCCGGCCACGCTGGCAATGACCCTGACGTACTTCGGCCTCGTCTTCAGCCAGAGGGACACGGCCGCCGCGCTGCGCCCCAACGCGGAGGACCGCAACGTCACCCCGCAAGAGATGGCCGGCTTCGTGAACAGCCAGACAGAGTTGCGGGCGATGGCCCGGACTAACGGCAATCGAAGCCTGCTACAACGTTTGCTGGCGAACAACATCGCAGTCATCATCGAGGTCGGCATCGACCCGCCGGGCGAGTACCGCTGGCTCGGCTGGTACGGCCACTACCTGCTGCCCGTGGCCTATGACGACGCGCAGAGCCAGTTCTGGGTCTACGATTCCTGGCTGGGCACGAGCGAAGTGCCGCAGACGAACGCCGACCCCAACGGCCGGGTCATGACCTACGACGATCTGGACGTCTACTGGCCGCAGTTCAACCGCAACTACATCGTCCTCTACCGCCCGGAACAGGAGGCTCTCGTCGCTGCCCTGCTGGGCGAGGAGTTAGACGACGCGGTCATGTGGCAGAACAGCCTGGCACAGGCCCAGATCGATGCCGCCCGCAACCCCAACAGTCCGTTTTACTGGTTCAACCTGGGCACAACGCACAACGCCTTGGGCCAGTATGACAAGGCGGCCATCGCCTTTGACCAGGCGCGCGCTGTCGGCCTGCCGTGGCGGATGCTGTGGTACCAGTTCGGCCCCTATGAGGCGTACTACCAGGTAGGCCGCTATGACGACGTGATCCTGCTGGCTGAGACGACGTTGCAGGACAGACCCTACTTTGAAGAATCCTACTACTACCTGGGACTGGCGCAGGCCGCTCAGGGAAATCAACAAGCCGCTCGCGACAATTTGGAGAAAGCGAGCGCGTTCAACCCGAACTTCGAGCCGGCCGGCCGCGCTTTGGCCGAACTGACAGCGCCCGAAGGATAAGAAGGTTGGACGTGGAGAGACACCAACATCATGCGTAATCGAACCAAGAGTATCATTCTGCTGGTAGCCGTGGGCCAACTCGGTCTGATCCTGGCCCTGCTGGCGCTACCGTCCGTGGTGGGGGCCATCCCCGGCCGCTACCGCGTGTGGCTACAAGAAAATCAACCTTTCCTGAGCGACATCACTGAGGGTGTCATCGACCAGGTCGCGCCTGTCGCCACCGCCCTGCCCGCCCCGCAACAAGTGGCGGAGAATCAGGTTGACATCGGCTCGCTCATCGACGCTCAACCCGTCGGCACTATCGCCGCCGCGCCCAGTGACACCGAGCTGATCGATGTGCCCGCCGCCGCGACGCCCGAAGTAGCAGCGACGGTCGAACCGACGGCCGCGCCCACCGAACCGGTCGCCTCGCCAACGCCCGCGGCCACCAACACACCCGCGCCGACGGCCACCCCCATGCCGCTGCCGGAGCGCGTCGTCCTGGAAAACATGAGCGTCGTCAAGCAGTCGTTTAACAACTGCGGCCCGGCCAACCTGACGCAGGTGTTGAACTGGTACGGCTCGCCGATCACGCAGGCCGACGTGGCCTCTTATCTCAAACCGAACCCGGAGGATCGCAACGTCAGTCCGTGGCAGATCGCTGATTATGTCAATGAGCAGATGCCCGGCTTCAAGGCCATCGCCCGTAGCGGCGGCGACCTGGAGATGATCAAGCGCTTTCTGGCTTCCGGCTTCCCGGTCGTCATCGAGAAGGGGTACGAATTGCCCGACTCCGGCTGGTGGGGCCACTACCTGACCGTCTACGGCTACGATGACGCCCTGGAAGAGCTTTACAGCCAGGACTCTTACCTCGGCCCGTTCGACGGCAGCGGGCGCACTGATCCCTACGATGAGTTCATCCACTTCTGGCAGCAGTTCAGCAACACTTTCTACGTCGTCTACAAGCCGGAACAGGAAGAGACGATCAAGTCCATCCTGGGCGAGGACATGTACGACGACTTTAAGATGTGGCAGAAGGTGGCGGCCATCGCCGAGACCGAGACGCTGCAACGGCCGGATGACGTGTTCGCCTGGTTCAACCTGGGTACGGCGCTGACCCGGATGGGCGGCCTGACGGGCGAGAACCAGTACTATCAGGGCGGCGCGCAAGCCTTCGACAAGGCGCGCGAGATCGGATTGCCGCCGCGGATGCTGTGGTATCAGTTCCAGCCGTATCTGGCCTATCTGAAGCTAGATCGCTACCAGGACGTGATCGCCCTGGCCGACGCGACGCTGGAGACGCAGGGCGGGCGCAACGTCGAGGAGACGTTCTGGTACAAGGGCCACGCCCTGGCCTACCTGGGCGACATCAACGGCGCGATCTCGGCCTATGAGACGGCGCTAACCGTCAACGAGAATTTCTACCCCGCGCAGTGGTCGCTCGACTCCCTGCGCGGCACGGGCGGTTAACAAAACCACACCAGGTTGAACGCCAGGACGCCAGGGCGCCAAGACGCAAGTAGAAGTAATTGCGTCCTTGCGTCTTGGCGTCCTGGCGTTTCGTTATCTGATCGCGCGATCTCTTTGACAGATCATCGCCCATTCGCGCTATAATACGTAGCAGCGCATTCATGCTGCTCTAGGCTCTCGCCTGACAGCGGGCCACCGGCCCGATCTTTTCCACGCTATCCCACATTACCTCTCCAAGGAGACTAGCATGATTCAGGAACACAAGTTCAAGGTTACCTATTCAACGCTGTCCAGCCCCGACCCCCTGCTGCACGAACTCTATGACAAGGCCGTGGCGGACTTTCGGGCCAACGCGGGCCAGACGTACCCCATGTGGATCAACGGCGAGGAGCGCTTCGCCGAGCAGACGTTCGCCAAGATCAGCCCGACAGATACCAGTCTGGTCATGGGCCACTTCCAGAAAGGAACCGAGCAGGACGCCAACGATGCCGTCGCCGCGGCTAAGGCGGCCTTTCCCGGCTGGCGCGACACGCCCTGGCAGGAACGCATCGCCATCCTGCGCCGCGCCGCCGACCTGATGAGCGACCGCCTCTTCAAGATGGGCGCGGTCATGAGCCTGGAAGTCGGTAAGAACCGGCTGGAGGCGCTGGGCGACGTGGAGGAGACGGCCGACCTGATCCGCTACAACTGCGACGCCATGGAGGCCAACGACGGCTTCGTCCGCCCGTTGAAGAACGAGAGCGAGAAGCATCATAACCGCAGCGTCCTGAAGCCCTACGGCGTGTGGGTCGTCATCTCCCCGTTCAACTTCCCCGGCGCGCTGGCTGGCGGCCCCAGCGGCGCGGCCCTGGCCGCCGGCAACACCGTCGTCTTTAAGCCGGCCACCGACACCCCCTTCACCGGTTGGCTGCTGGCCGAGGCGTTCCGCGACGCGGGGCTGCCGCCGGGCGTGTTTAACTTCGTCACGGGTGGCGGGCGCACTGTGGGCCAGACTCTGGTCGATCACCCCGACGTGGCCGGCATCACCTTCACCGGCAGTTATGACGTAGGCATGGGCATCATCCGCCAGTTCACCACGGGCAAGTACCCCCGCCCCTGCGTGGCTGAAATGGGCGGCAAGAACCCCGTCATCGTCAGCAATAAGGCCGATCTGGACAAGGCCGCGCTGGGCTGCATGCGCTCCGCGTTTGGCCTGCAGGGACAGAAGTGCTCAGCCCTCTCCCGCCTCTACGTCCACAAGGATGTCAAGGACGAGTTCATGCAGAAGTTCGTGGACTTGACCTCCCAGATCAATGTGGGCGACCCGACCGACCAGAACAACTGGATGGGCCCGGTCATCAACAAGAGCGCCAAGGAAGACTATCTGCGCTTCGTGGAAGACCTGAGCGAGCACGGCGACATCGTTTTCGGCGGCAAGGCGCTGGACGACAAGGGGTACTACGTCGCGCCGACCATCGCCGACAATGTGCCCGAAGACCACCCACTCTGGAAGCAGGAGATGTTCCTGCCCATCGTCATGGTCGAGGCGTTCGATGACTTCGATGAAGTGATGCAGAAAGCCAACGATGTGGAGTACGGCCTGACGGCCGGTTTCTACAGCGAGGACCAGGACGAGATCGACTGGTTCCTCGACCACATGGAGGCCGGCGTCCTCTACGTCAACCGCGCCAGCGGCGCGACGACCGGCGCCTGGCCCGGCTACCAGTCGTTCGGCGGCTGGAAGGGCAGCGGCTCTACCGGCAAGGCCGCGGGCAGCTTCTACTACGTGCAGCAGTATATGCACGAGCAAAGTCAGACGATTGTGGAGTAAGTAGTGGTCAGTGATCAGTAGTCAGCGCACTGATCACTGACCACTGATCACTGACCACGGACCACTAACTATGACCGGCAAACTCATCACCATGCGCCAGGCCGTCGAACGGTATGTACCCGACGGCTGCACCATCGCCATCGAGGGCTTCACGGCCTTCATCTGCTTCGCCGCCGCCCACGAGATCATCCGCCAGCGCAAACGTGACCTCGTGCTCTGCCGGCTAACGCCGGACTTGATCTATGACCAGATGATCGCCGCCGGGGTGGCTCGGAAATTGATCTTCAGCTACCTGGGCAATCCCGGTGTGGGCAGCCTGCACTGCATCCGCCGCGCTGTCGAGCAGGGCGTGCCGCGTCCGCTGGAGATCGAGGAGTACTCTCACTTCGGCATGGTGGGCCGCTACCTGGCCGGGGCGAGCAACCTGCCCTTCTTCCCCCTGCGCAGCTATACCGGCAGCGACATGCCGGCGGCCAACGACCTCATCCGCTTCGTGGACAGCCCCTATGGCGACGGGTCTATCGCCGTTGTCCCGCCGCTGAAGCCGGACGTGACCTTCGTCCACGCGCAGCGTGCCGACGTGCACGGCAACACCCATCTGTGGGGCCTGTTGGGCACGCAGAAGGAAGTGGCCTTCGCCGCCGACAAGGTGGTGATCGTCGCCGAAGAGATAGTGAATGAGGACGTGATCCGCCGCGACCCCAACCGCACACTCATCCCCGGCCTCATCGTTGACGCCGTCGTCCACGAGCCGTATGGCGCGCACCCCAGCTACGTCCAGGGCTACTACGACCGCGATAACGACTTCTACCTGAAGTGGGATGAGTCCTCCCGCGACCAGGCGACGACCGAGGCATGGCTGGCCGAGTGGGTCTACGACCTGCCCGACCGCGCTGCCTATCTGGAGAAGCTGGGACGGGAGACGCTCGACCGGCTGGCGCCCGGGACGCTGATGGCGGAACCGGTCAATTATGGGCAGTATCGCTGAGTAGGGGCAGACCTGCGTGTCTACCCCCATTAACTCCGGAGAACCCATGCTTCCCCAAGACCCCTTCGGCCAGGACTATCTTCGCCTGACGCTGGAAATTCACAAGCACATCGACGGCTATATTGACGCCTACTATGGGCCGGAGGCGCTGCGCGCCGAAGTGAACGCCGCGCCGCCACGCCAACCGGCCGCCCTGCTGGACGACGTTCGGCGCTTGCAGGACAACATACCGACGGCCGATCCTGCGCGCGCCGCTTACCTGAAGGCCGTGTTGCGGGCCATCGAGTGTACCGTGCGCATGTTGCAGGGCGAGACGGTCGACTATCTGGATGAGGTCTACCGCATCTACGACATCCGCCCGCGGCAGGTCGCGGAAAGCACCTTTGAGGCTGCCCACCGCGAACTGGACGAATTGCTGCCGGGCCGGCTGGGTGATGGGTTGGCCGAGCGGTTGGCGGCGTGGCGCAAGGGCTTTGAGATCGACGCCGGGCGGGCGCTGGAGCTGTTGGAACTGGCTCGCGCCGAGACACGACAACGGACTGCGGCCTTCATCGAGTTGCCCGACGAGGAGAGCGTCGAGATACGACTGACCAGCAACCAACCCTGGAACGCCTACAACTGGTATTTGGGCAATGGCCGCTCCTTGATCGAGTTCAACACCGATATGCCGCTCCACGTCGCCGCCCTACTGGGCACGTTTGCCCATGAGGGGTATCCCGGCCATCACACTGAGGGAGTGCTGAAAGAGATCGGGCTGTTCCGGGAGCGAGGTTACGCCGAGCAGGCCGTCCCGCTACTACATTCACCGTCGGCCGTGATCTCCGAGGGCATCGCCACGACAGCCCTGTACATCATTTTTCCCGACGATAGCCACTACGACTGGAACGTCGAAGTGATGTTCCCGGCCGCTGGCCTGCCGGCCGAGCCGGGCTTGGCCGAGCGGATGCAGCGGATCGCGAAGGCGAGCGAGAAGTTGCGCTATGTGAACGGTAACGCCGCCATCCTCTATCACACCGGGCAACTGGACAAGGCTGGGGCCATCGACTACTTGCGCACGTATGGCCTGGCAACCGCCGAGCGCGCTGCCAAGAGCTTAAGCTTCATGACTCACCCGCTGTTTCGCAGCTACACCTTCACCTACTCCGTCGGCTACGATCTGATCGCCGCGTCGCCCGATCCAGTGGCGACGTTCCGGCGTTTGCTGACCGAGCAGGTGCTGCCGGCGGCGCTGGCTAACTGACAACCATCGGCATAGGTGCGACCCGCTTTCTGAAGTGGGTTGCACCTGACACAGGAAACCCACATGGATGCCTCCTCCCAGCCTACACCCACACCCTCTGAGTTGATGATCGTCGCCGCGTCCCGCGCGCTGCATGGCAACCGCACCGTGTTCGTCGGCGTCGGTCTGCCCAACATCGCCTGTAACCTGGCGCGCCGCAGCCATTCGCCAGATATCGAATTGGTCTATGAGAGCGGCGTGTTCGGCGCGCAGCCGGCCCGACTGCCCCTGTCCATCGGCGACCCGACGCTGGTCAGCGGGGCGACCTCGGTCGTCAGCATGTCGGACCTGTTCATGCTCTACCTGCAAGGCGGCCTCATCGACGTGGCCCTGCTGGGCGGGGCGCAGATCGACCGCTACGGCAACCTGAACACCACCGTCATCGGCCCCTACGCGACCCCCAAGACGCGGCTGCCCGGCTCCGGCGGCGCGTGCGAGATCGCCATCAACGCGCGGCGCATCTTCATGATCATGCGCCTGTCCAAGCGCGCCTTCGTGCCGCAGATCGACTTCCTGACCAGCCCCGGCCACCTGGACGGCGGCGATGCGCGCCGCCGGCTGGGCATGCCGGGCGAAGGGCCGGCGCTGGTCATCACCGACAAGGCGCTCTTCTCGTTCGACAACCCGGAGCGGGAGATGATGCTCGTCGAACTGGCTCCCGGCCAGACGGTGGAGAGCGTGCAGGCGGTCGTCGGCTGGCCCGTCCGCGTGGCCGCCGAGGTGCGCCCGATGATCCCGCCAACGGACGAGGAATTAGCGATCGTCCGCGAACATCTAGACCCGCAAGGGCTGTACCGCTAACTATGCGTACCTCTCGCTTACTGGCTGTGGCCCTTGCCGCGCTGTTGTTGACGACTGTCATCGGCGCGGTCTTATTTTTCACCCTGAACACCCGCAATGCGGCGCGGCCTGAAGCTCTGGCCGCGCTGGCGTCCGATCAGGTAGTAAAGGTGGCGCGAGCGTCGGAACAGGACTGGTACATCTTTACCCCAACTAAGCAAACGCCAACGACAGGGTTCATCCTTTACCCCGGCGGTTTTGTCGATCCCGTTGCCTATGCCCCGATTGCTCGCGAGCTGGCAGCGCAGGGGTATTTGATCGTGCTGAATCCCATGCCGCTGAATCTGGCCGTATTCGGCATTGAATCCGCTAACGACATAATCGCCGCCTTTCCCAAAATCACCGCCTGGGGCATCGGTGGGCACTCACTGGGCGGAGCCATGGCCGCCGAATACGTGAAAGGGAATGCCGATGTGATTGATGGGCTGGCGCTATGGGCCGCCTATCCGGCTGAAAACAGTGACCTGTCGGATCTTTCTCTGGAAGTTGTCTCCATTTACGGAGATGCCGACGGAGTCGCCTCTGTCGCCGACGTGGAAGGTGGAGCGCAGCGCTTACCAGCTTCGGCTGTCTTCGTGCCTATCCCGGGCGGCAACCATACCCAGTTCGGCCGCTACGGCGAAGGATTACAACGCGGCGACAACCCCGCCGGCATCAGCGCCGACACCCAACAGCGGATCATTGTTGAAACCACAGCCCACATGCTGGAGTCCATCGCCGCGGGTGGCTAGTTTCCCCTCGCCCGACGTTTCTCCAGACTGGAAGTAGATCTTATGCTCTACGCTCATCCCCAAGGTCACGTCTTTTATCGCAGTATGAACCACCCCCGGCCGATGATCGCCTACGGCCAGGGCATCTACCTCTACGACGAGAGCGGCAAACGCTACATTGACGGCTCGGGCGGGCCGCTGGTGGTCAACGTGGGGCACGGACGGACGGAGATCGTCGAGGCGATGACCCGCCAGGCGCAGGCCGCCGCCTACGTCCACGCCACCATGTTCACCAGTGAGCCGCTGGAGCAGTACGCGGCGGCGTTGGCCGAGATGGTCCCCCTATCAGAGCCGCGCTTCTACTTTCTCAGCAGCGGTTCCGAGGTGGTCGAGGGAGCGATCAAGCTGGCGCGGCAGATCCAGATGGCCCGCGGCCAAGAGCGCCGCCACATCATCCTGTCGCGCTGGAACAGTTACCACGGCATGACCCTGGGCGCGCTGGCAGTCAGCGGCCGGCCGGGGTTGCGCTCGCCCTACCTGAACATGCTGCGCGACGTGCCCCACATCCCCACGCCCTACATCTATCGTTTCCCTCTAAGCGGCGAGGAACTGGCGGGACGGCTGGAAGAGGCAATCCTGGCCCATGGCGCGGAGTACGTCGCCGCCTTCATCGCCGAGCCGATCAGCGGCGCGTCGCTGGGGGCCGCCCTGCCCCCCGACGACTACTGGCCGCGTATCCGGGCCATCTGCGACCGCTACGGCGTGCTGCTCATCGCCGACGAGGTGCTGGTCGGCCTGGGGCGCACGGGCACAATGTGGGCGATGGAGCATTGGGCCACGACGCCCGACATCCTCGTCACCTCGAAGGGGTCGGCCGGCGGCTACTTCCCGTTAGGCTTTATCGCCGCCAGGGGCGCCGACGTGGAGCAGGTGCGCGCCGCCTTGGGCGACTTCAACCACGGCGGCACGTTCAGCCATCACGCCGTGGGCGCGGCGGCCGGTCTGGCGACGCTGGGTATCTTACAACGCGAGAAGCTGGTGGAGAATTCGGCGGCGATGGGCCGGCTCATGGGGGCCAGGCTGCGCGAGGCGCTGGCCGAGCACCCGCACGTGGGCGACATCCGCGGGCGCGGCCTGTTCTGGGGCGTTGAACTGGTAGAGGATCGCGACACGAAACAGCCCTTCCCCAAGAAACAAAACGTCGCCCACCAGATCGTGGATCGCGCCTTCGAGCTAGGGCTGATCATCTACTACTCGGTGGGGTGTGTCGATGGGGTGAACGGCGACGTGGTCATGCTCGGCCCGCCCCTCATCACCAACGCTGCGCAATTAGAGGAGATGGTCGCCCTCTTAGCCGAGGCCATCCGCGCCGAACTGGGCGACTGAGCAGAAACCAATCTTTTTCTTTACTACTTTGCGTCTTTGCGCGAGATACCTCTTCAAGGCCGCAACAGCACTTTCCTCACCCCCGGCCGCGCCGCGTGCTCGAAGGCAGTCAAGCCGTCGCGCAGCGCGTACTCCGCCTCAATGAGCGGCCGGACCTGCACCGCGCCGGCCGCCAGCAGGCGCAGCGCCGGCGCAAACGGCCCGCAGCGCGAGCCGACGACGGTGAGTTCCCCCACGACCAGCTTGGTCAGGTTCACGTTGGCGTTGCCGTGGAACGTGCTCTTCAGCACCAGCGTGCCGCGCGGTCGGGCCAGGCGCAGCGAGTGGGCCAGACCCGCCTCATTGCCCGTCGCTTCGACCACCACGTCGAAACTGTCATCCGCCTGCGCTTCCACCAGCCCGATGGCCAGACCCAGTTGCGCCGGCAGCGCCAGCGTTTCGCGCCGCCGCCCCAGCACGGTCACGTCCGTCCCGCCCAGCGCTAATATCTGGGCTACCAGCAGCCCCAG
>NZ_JAYRVJ010000148.1:0-2931 GCF_041918635.1 Promineifilum sp. (SeqCode) | reverse complement strand
TGCCCTGCACCCGAGCCTAAAGACGCAATACTACGGCCGGCACGTCGCCATCCTCGACGGCCAACTGATTGACCATGACGGGGACAAGGTCGCCCTCTACCGCCGGATCGCGGCGCGCTACCCCGATCGCTTTGTCTGGCTTACGACCGTTGAAGATGAGCCGCTGCCGACGATCCATGCGCGTTCGCCCCGATTGGTTGCCTCCGACTCGAAGTGACGCTGAACGGCTCAGAACACACCGTGCTGGCGCATTCCTGAAGTGGCTTTTGGGTAGTGGGGGAGAGGGCCGGATTATCGTCGAATGAAGATTGCGCCGTCTAGAGTCATTGCGTCAACCTTCTGTTTATAGTCGAAGCACACGATCTCGCCCGGCTGCACTAAGCAAAATTTGTTACCGCTTAGTTGCCAATCGCCGCCGAAGCTGTCGCCAGAGGCCATCGACACGAAGAAGGTGCGGTCAGCGTTGATAATCATGGCGTCGCCGTTGCCGTTCTCCCAGCCTCCGACAGGGGAATCGGTTCCACATGCGCCGCAATCGTTGCGAACAGTGGTAAACACTCTGAAGGGATCGACCGTCGCTTGCGGCCGGGGCGCGGCGGGATGGCGGGAATCATCCGAACGCGAGATGAGTACAAGCGCCCCGAAAAGTAGTAGCACAAGGCCGATAAAAAGCAGGAATCCCGGAATGCTAAATCCATCCCGCGACTTTGACTTATTTGGTTGCGTGGTCACGTGTGACTCCTAACGTTGGATTGGTGAAATAGCGCTTAAACTGGCTAATCCAATCGTATTGCCGGCGACTTACAGGAATGATTAAGCAGCCGGTAAATAGGTCATGGCGCTCATCGATTCCGGCGCTGACTCTACCAGCGTGCCGCTTTCGTACCTGGAGCAACTGCGGGCGCGTCGCAATCGGAAAGCGTGGCTGCGGGGCACGACGGGTGATCGGCTGCTGGTAGACTTGTACGCCGTCGCCATCGGGCTTGGCCCCTATAAACAAGGCTGGCTAGAGGTTATCGGCGATGCGGTCAACGAAGAAGTGGTCATTGGGCGGGACGTGCTCAACCATCTTGAAGTGACGCTGAATGGCCCGGGACACACCGTGCTGTTACATTCCTGATGTGCGCCGTTCGCCGAGGACTGAGTCTGCGCCCTCAGATGCGGCCCTTGGACGCGAAGTTCCCCTTTCCAAACGCGAAGTGCGCATCTGAGGATGCGCACTCTGTAGCAGTCATTGCCGTACGTTGCCTGCCTGACCGGCCAGACTATAATTCGTTCATGCCGAAGGTGGGAATCGAACCCACACTCCCGAAGGAACACGATTTTGAGTCGTGCGCGTCTGCCTGTTCCGCCACTTCGGCCAGGGTCAATGCGGAGCCGAGTATAGGCCAAGACGCGCGTTCTGTCAATTTGGCCGACAGACCTGACAGGTTTTCTGAAACCTGTCAGGTCTACTAATATGAACGAAGAGTCGCTGATTCAGCAAGCCCAGCGCGGCGACGTCGTCGCCTTCAACCGGCTGGTGGTGCAATACCAGGAGCTGGTATTCAACGTCGCCTACCGCATCATGGGCGACCCGGCGGCGGCCGAGGACGTGGCTCAGGAGACGTTCATCACCGCTTACCAGAGCTTACGCACCTTCCGCGGCGGCAGCTTCAAGTCGTGGCTCATGCGTGTGGCCACCAATCGCTGCTACGACGAGTTGCGCCGCCGCAAGCGCCGCCCCCAATCCTCCCTCGACGAGATGACGGACGAGAACGAGTCCTACGCCTTTCTGCGCAGCCCCGCCGACGGCCCGGAGGCCCACCGCCAGCGCGTGGAACTGGCCCAGGCCATCGAGCACTGCCTGAAGGCGCTGCCCGACGACCAGCGCATCGCCACCGTGCTGGGCGACGTGGAGGGTTACGACTACCAGGAGATCGCCACGATCACGCGCGTCTCGCTGGGCACGGTCAAGTCGCGCATCAGCCGCGCCCGCGCCAAATTGCGCGACTGTTTGCAGGCGGTTGGGGGGGAACTATTACCGGCGGCCTATCGTCTAGAATCTAGCGAAATGTAGGTGGCTAATCATGCTTGACTTTAGGCGCGACCGCGGATCGAACGAGGACAAACGCCAGGAGATGCTGAGCGCATATCTGGACAATGCCCTCGCGCCGGCCGAACGGGCCAGCTTCGAGGCCCAACTGGCCCGCGATCCCCGCCTGCGCGCCGAGGTCGAGCAACTGCGGGCGCTCAAGCTCCAACTGCGGGCCATGCCCCGGCGGCGCGTGCCGCGCAGCTTCGCCCTCAACCCGGCGACCTATGCCAAACCCAAGTCCCAGCCGTTGCTGCAACTGTACCCGGCCCTGCGTGGGGCCACGGCGTTGGCGGCGTTCCTGTTCATCTTCGTCCTGGCGCTGGGCGTCTTCCGCGGCCAGTTCGGCGGGGTCGGCCTGCCCGCGCCGTCCGCTGCGGTGGCCGAGGTTACTAGAGTAGTGGGCGAGGAAGATGTCGCGACGTTTGGAGGGGTGGAAGAAGCCGCGCCGGAGGAAGCAGCGGCCCCCGTCGAGGAAACCTCCCGTGAAGCGGGAGAGGAGCCTGCGGCCGAGCTGGCCGCCGCCGAAGCCCCCGAGGTGGTGACCGAGGAAGCGGCCGCGGCCGCCGAAGCCACCGCGCCCGAGGGCACGACCGCCCCTATCCCGGAAACGGAGCTTGCCCTGCCCGCGCCCGAGGCGACGTCGGAGTTACTCGATCAGACCGGGCCGGATGAGAGCGAGGCGGCCGGCCAGGAACAGACATTCGAGGCGACGTTGACGGTCGTCGCGCCGACGGTCGAGGCGATTGCCGAGGCGGCCCCCGCGGCCGAGGCGGAGACGGCGCCCCAGGCTCCTGACGCCGGAACGGACATGCTCCTATTGCTGCAAATTGGGCTAGGCGTCCTCTTCCTGGTGC
>NZ_JAYRVJ010000147.1:0-1605 GCF_041918635.1 Promineifilum sp. (SeqCode) | reverse complement strand
TGGCTCGACTACCGCTTCCTGCGCGAGAAATTCGAACTTTACTTCACCGACCTCTAGACCTGACAGGTTTGCCGCAAACCTGTCAGGTCTGGCACAACTCCTAATTCCTAATTCCTAATTCTCCCCATGCTCCTCCTCAACTTCTCCCACCCCCAGACCCCCGCCCAACTGGCTCAACAGGCCGCCCAGCTCGACGGCGCGCCGCCCGACGTGCACGACGTGCCCGCCCAGTTCGACCAGGCCCGCCCCTTCGCCGGCCAGGTGGCCGACCTGCTCGACGCCGCCGGCCTCTCGGCCGCCGCGTGGCAGACCACGCCCCTGCTCATCATGCCCCCCGCCTACGCCCCCATCGCCGCCACCCTCATCGCCGAGCTGCACGGCCGCATGGGCTACTTCCCGGCCATCGTCCGCAGCCGCCCCGTCGCCGGCAGCACCCCGCCCCAATTCGAAGTGGCCGAGATCATCAACCTGCAAGCCGTGCGCGACGCGGCGCGCAACCGGAGATAGGGGCCAGGGGCCAGGGAATTGCCTGACTACAAACGTCCGCATCTGAGGCTGCGGACTCCGATTGACTGGCCGCAGACGCAGGCTAAGAATCCTGCGCCGCGTGAAGAAAATGGCTACGGGTCAAGACGGACGGTACGGATTTACATAAAGAAATCCGTACCGTCCGTCCCCATCCGTAGCCATTCCTGGCTTCCAGGTGCGACCCACTTCAGGAAGTGGGTCGCACCGGCCCGCATCTGAGGATGCGGACTCTGATTCATCAGGGGCCAGGGAAGATCGCTCTTCCCTGGCCCCTGGCCCCTGGAACCTAGCCCCTGACTAGGGCAGCAACTCCACGTGCAGCGCGTCCACCTTCTTCGGCAGCCCGGCGGGCTGGGCGCTGAAGACGGGGCCGCTGAACGTCTGCGTCGCCACGTCATACACGTAGACCATCGAGTGGCCGCCCTGGGCGGTGTCCACCTTGAAGTTGCCCCGCGTCGTCAGGTAGTAGGTCATCCCGTCCGGGCTGGCCGAGATGCTGTCCAGCGAGTTCTTGGGCATGTCCTGCGTCGAACCATCCAGGACGATGTGCCACATACCCGTGGTCGTCGTCCCCCAGTTGGTCATGCAGAAGCCCAGCAAGTCCTCGCCGCTGAACTTGAGCTGCTTGCCGCCGGCCGGATTGGGCACGGTTCCCGGCCCCTGGGTGCTGACCAGCAGGTACGCCTGGCAATTCGCGCCGATGGGCGACATCGCGCCCGGCAGCACGTGCAGCGCGTCGATCTTCTCCGGCGTCTTGGCCGTCAGCCCCACGTCGGAGCCGTCGAACCACAGCGACCACGCCGTGCCGTCCCACTTCACCAGATCCATGCCGTCCACCTTGCCGGGGATGCCCGGCACGGGGCGCGCGTTCTGGGTGAAGCTGACGATCAGGTCGTCGCTCTCCGCCGCGGTCAGCGGGCCGTTCGGCCCCGTCTCCTGCGGGATGTAGATGGCGTTGAGGTTGTGCTTCCACTTGCCCACCGGGGCCAGGCCGGCGGCGCTGCCGTCGAACCACAGCGACCAGGCCGAGCCGTCCCACATCAGGATGTCCTCGCCGCCGAAGACCACGCCGTCGCT
>NZ_JAYRVJ010000146.1:0-9297 GCF_041918635.1 Promineifilum sp. (SeqCode) | reverse complement strand
GGTGATCAGCTCGACGCCGTCGACCTTCGGCATGAGGAGGTCGGTGACGAGGATGGACACCGGATGGCGGGCGAGCTGGGCGAGGGCCTCTTCTCCGTCGCAGGCCTCGAGCACGAGAAAGCCTGCGCGGCGGAACACGCGCCCCACCGCAGAGCGGAGCGGCGCCACGTCGTCGCAGATGAGCACCGTCGGCTTCTGGGCGGGGGTGGTGGGGGTGAGGGCGGGGGTGATGCTCGGCCGTAAGATTAAACCTGTGGTCTGGGCCCTGTGGTCTGTACTGACCAGTGGCCACTGACCACTCATCTGGGGAGCCTTTCACATGCGTGTTCTCATCGCCGACGAACGGTCGGCCCATCGTCGCGCGCTGCGGGCATTGTTGGAGCACGACCCGCAGTGCGAGCAGATCATCGAAGCGCCCGACGCGCCGAGCGCGTTGGCCGCGCTGCCTTTCGAGCCGGACATCATGCTGCTGGAGTGGGAGTTGCCGGGGCTGCCGGCGGCGGTGCTGCTGGATCGCTTGCGCCAGGAGCGGCCGGGGCTGGTCGTGGTCGTCATGGGCCGCCACCCTCGCGCCCGCGAGGCGGCGCTGGCCGCCGGCGTGGATCGGTTCGTCGATCTGGCCGAGCCGCCGGCGCACTTCATGGCCTGGTTGCACCAACTCTGCGCGACCCGTAGCGCGGCCTGATGGTAGGGGCGCACCGGCGTGTGCGCCCTGGAGCAGATACGCAGGGGCAGACACGCAGGTCTACCCCTGCTATTGACAACGGCGCGCCAGTTTCTAAAATCCTCTCTGGGAAACGATAATTCAATAACCGGCGAGTGGCGCAAAACGCCACCCATTGAAGGAGATCGTCACACCATGGCTGGCACTCGCGCCGCGCAATCCTCCTGGTGGATCGCTCTGAAGGCGATCTTGCTCTTTGTCCTCACCCTTCTGGCATTGTTGGGCCTGCTCGTGCTGGTCAGCGCCACAGACTCCTTCCGGCCCCTCCTCCTGGTGGCCGTCGTGGCGCTGGTGATCGGCGCGATCTGGGCCGGGGTGGGCCGTCTTGTACGACGCGGGCGCGCCGGGGCGCGCCCCTTCTGGCGGTCGTGGCTGAGCGCCTCCGGCGTGGTCGGACTGTTGGCGCTGGCGCTGCTGGCCGTTCCCCTGCTCGTCGTCATCACCATCAATGCCACCCGGCCGCTGGCCGTCCCCCGTGTGACGCTGACCGACGGCGAGCGAGAGGTCGTCTTCCAGGGAATGATCCACATCGGTTCGGCCCCTTATTACCAGGCCGTCGCTTTCGACATGACGCAGGCGGCCGATCTGGGTTACGTCCTCTTCTTCGAGGGGGTGCGCGCCGGCGCTCCAGAGAACGTGCAGCGCATGAACGAAATCCTGGGCACAAACGGGGTCAACCTGAATCAGGTCTACGACGCGTTCGCGCAGCAGTGCGGCCTGCACTTCCAGAACGAGTACTTCGGCGTGTTCTATGACGACATGGCGAGCAACCCCGACCAGTTTGTCAATGCTGACGTCAGTGTGGACGACATGATGGCCGAGTGGGATCGGCTGTTGCAGGAGCATCCGGAGTGGAGCGCGGCGCAGATCAATGAGCGACCCGAAGAGGAGGTGGATAACCGGCTCGACAGCATGATGGGCCGGCTGAACAGCCTGACGCCCGGCCAGCAGCGCCTGACGCAACTGGCCTGCCAGACCGTACTGAACGTCAATCTCGGCCAGCTAGGCGGCGAGAAACCGCCGTTCAACGAAAACGTGGTGGTGGACTTCCGCAACCGGAACCTGGCCGAGATGATCATGCAGCACCCGGCCGAGCGCCTCTACATCACCTATGGTTATGACCACTTTCGCGGCGTCTACAAGCTGTTGACGGAGGCCAACCCCAATTGGCGGATCGCCGACGTGGAGTGGCGGCAGGCGATAGACAATGCCACGGAACTGGAGCGGGAGTTGCAAC
Source organism: Promineifilum sp. (SeqCode) (assembly GCF_041918635.1). Lineage (NCBI taxonomy): Bacteria > Bacillati > Chloroflexota > Ardenticatenia > Promineifilales (SeqCode) > Promineifilaceae (SeqCode) > Promineifilum (SeqCode) > Promineifilum sp. (SeqCode). The sequence goes on along the minus strand of NZ_JAYRVJ010000146.1, from coordinate 7,336 downwards.
TGGAGAATTAACGCTACCTAGACCGGACAGGTGGGCGGCCATCGGTTCCACTGCTGTGAGAACGTTTATGGCCGCCCAGCTGTCAGGTCTTTGTGAAAGGGCGGCTCAGATGGCCGGCGGGCGCAAATCGCCCACGCCCGCGCCGGGCGGGTTAATGTCTTCCTGAGCAACGCCGCCGCCCGCGTCGTCGCTGGGCAGCGCCTCGTTTCCAGCCACTTGCGCCGGCGTCGGCTGCGGGACGGGCTTGTTGGTCGCCGCGTCCGTCCAGGGGGAGTAGTCGGGCGTGGCCTGCGTGTCAGTGCTGGTCAGTAGCGCCGCCGACGATGCGCCGATGACGCTCTCCAGCTTCTCCTCATCGGTCGTCACGAACCCTTGTCCCTCGGGGGTCTCCTTCGCCCGGTGCGCCGCGTCCGAGCGTCCCGCGCCCAGGTCGCCAACCGCATCGGCCGCGCCGGCCACCGCGCCCTCGGCCCGGTCGGCCAGCGTGCGGGCCGCTCCCGCCAGGTTGCCCGACTGGAGCTGCTTCATAAAGTCCGTGCCGTGGGCAAACGGCTCGCGGGTGATGGAGCCGCCCAGGCTGACCAGCAACTCCTCGACCCCACCAAAGGTGCTATCCTCGACGATGGCCACAGCCGCGCCGGTCGCCATTTCCAGCGAGCGGCCGATAGCCTCCAGCCGCGGGTCGGGGATGCCCGTGTCGAGTTTCCTGGCGGCCACGCCGCCCAGCAGCGCGCCCAGCGCCGCCGTGCCCAGGGTGCTGCGCTTGCTGAACAGGCCGAGCACGCCGCCAATCAGCGCCCCGGTCGCCGCGCCCGTCTTCGTACCGATGTCGCCCGTCTCCTTGATGGTCAACTTGCCGGTGCTGTCCTTCGACACCAGGGCCGCCGCCGGCAGGCTGTCGCGCTCCGCCCGGTGGCGGGTCAGCAGGTGTTCCACGGCCTTGGCCGCGTTCGTTTCGCTGTTGAAGGTGGCGATGATGAGACTAAATCCACTTGTTTCGTTCATAGTTGTGGTACTCCTTATCGGGCGGTCTGGTTAACCGCCGCATGCTTGTAGGGCGATTTGGCAAATCGCCCCAAGATTGTAGGGCGGTTTGGCGAACCGCCTGCTGTTTTCCAAATGGTGAAGGGTTACGATGGGCTGGGCAGCGATGTTGTCCCACTATCCTACATCATAGCCGCAAACGGCGGGGCGCGAAAGGTGCATAAGGACTATTTCTCATGGGTAGGGGCGGGTTTGAAACCCGCCCCTACATAGTGACGGTGGCTGTAGAGCGGGTTGGCAACCCACCCCTACGAGGCGTTGGTTGTTACTGGAGCGGGTTCAAACCCGCTCTACAACACTTCATCCAGCCAATCGAACACCACCTGATAGACCAGCGGCAGGTTGTTCACCTGACAGTGAGCGTCCGCGCCCGTCTCCGGGGTGAAGAGGCGCTTGGCCTTGGCCGGGTGGGGCAACCGGTCGTACGCCTCGTGCGTCTGGCGGATGCACTCGGCCGGGTCGCCGCTGCCGGCCAGACACAGCGCCGGGCAGAGGATGCGCGCCGGGTCCACCGCGCCGCGCCGCATGATATCCATGTAGGCTGCCACGCTCGTCGCTCCCACCGTCCACAGCGCCTTCTGCAAGACGATGCGCGTGACCGGGTTGACGCGGGCGGCGGCCTTGACCAGCGTATCACCGACGAAAGCCGGCACGGCCCGCAGCGCCGGCGGCCACTCCGCCTCGAAGACGCGGTAGATGTCGTAGATGGGCGTGCTGAGGGCCAGCGCCGCCAGCCGCGGCTGCTCCACCGCGCCGGCCATCGTCAAATAGCCGCCGCCGCTGATGCCGTTGGCGGCGATGCGCGTCGCGTCCACGTCCGGCCGCGCCGCCAGGTAGTCGAGGATGGCCGCGAACACGTCGCGCGCCAGTTCGTCAGGCGCGCGGCCGTTCAGCAGCCGCGCCACGTCCAGCTCCGCCAGCGGCCCGGCCACCTGCGACGGCAAGTCCAGCAGCAACACGTGGTAGCCGCGCCGCGCGCCGGGTACGCCGGCCCAGAAGTACAGCTCCTCGGCGTAACACTCCCCGCCGCCGACCATGATCACCACCGGCCGCGCCGCGCCGGGCGGGCCGCCGTGCACCAGATAGCCCGGCAGCTGCCACGACCCGTAGGGGATGGCGACCGTCTCGACGGGCGGGGCGGCCAGCGCCGCGGCCCGGCGGAAGCAGGCGCGCAGGCGCTCCCAATTGGCCCGCAACCGTTCGTCGGGCGGTAGCAGGGTAGAAGCGGCGCGGTAGTAGGTCACGGCCCGCAACAGCGACTCGCGCGCCGAGACCGTGTGGCCGGCGGCCAGCGCCGCTTTGCCCGCCGCTTCCAACTGCTCGGCCAGCCCCCGCCACGCCGCGACCCAACTGTCGGGTCGCGCTTCGTCGATCTGGGCCGCCGCGCGCAGGCACTCGCCCACCGTTGCCCCACCGTGCGCCCCATAGCCAAGAAACTGGAGCAGGTAGAAGTCGAGGTCGGCGTTGCGGAAGAAGAGACGGCCGGTGTGGCGTTGGAAAATCTTCTGATCGTTCATGGCGCCTCCAAAGCATGGGACGCTGATAAACGCTGATTGGACGCTGATTTTCGCATAAGACGCTTATCAGCGAGAATCAGCGCGAAATCAGCGTCCCATTCTTGGTTCCTGTGCAACAAGATGTTGCATAAAACAAGCTCCGTTGCTAATCTCAGTATGATCGCGGACAGGGCGACCGTCAACGGGCAACCGGGGGCGGCCGTCGCTTAAGCAACAGAGGAGCGAACCATGTCGCCAAACCAGCCAACCGACGACCTGCGCGTGCGGCGCACGCGCAAGCTGCTGCGCGACGCCCTGGTGAGCCTGATGGCCGAGCGCGGCTTCGAGGCCATCACCGTGCAAGACCTGGCCGAGCGGGCCATGATCAACCGCGCCACCTTCTACCGCCACTACCGCGACAAGGCCGACTTGCTGGAGCGATGCATGGACGACGTGTTCGCGGAACTGGAGGCCAGCCTGGCCCCTCCGCCGCCGGTACTCGGCCGCCCCGCCTGGCCGCTGCTGGCCGACAACCTGACGCTCCTGTTCGAGCACGTGGCCGCCTACGCGCCGCTCTACCATCTGCTGCTGGGCGAGCGGGGGGCGGGCGCGTTCGTGGCGCGGGCGCGGGCGGCGCTGGCGGCGGCGGGCGCGCGCCGCTGGGAGGCGATGCGCCCCGCCCTGGCCGATCCGTTAGCGCCGCCGGAGATGACGCTGGGGTTCATCGCCTCGGCCGTGTTGGGGGCGCTGACGTGGTGGCTGGAGGCGGGCCAGCCGACCGACCCGGCAACGGCCGCGCGCCACCTGCTGACCCTCATCACCGTCGGGCCGTATCGGGCGTTGGGGATGCCTGTGGCCTGACTACGAACCGGGCGCGGATTTTGCCATAGGCCATTTTACATGAGCGCCGTCTCATGTGACTTGACACGGCGTGTCACCCCCTGCTATACTGCCCCCGGCATCGCGACCAGAGTGCCGGTTGCCACATATTGTTTTCGCAGACTTACAATCTCGGCTGGGAGTGCGACTTGGCTGAATGAAGTCCAAGGAGTTACTTTCAGTGAATTTTGAAGCACTGTCTTTCGACAGCCGTATCCAGGCGGGCATTCGTGACGCCGGATACACCACCCCCACCCCCATTCAGGAACAGGCCATGCCCCTTGTGCTGGCCGGGCGCGACATGCTCGGCCTGGCCCAGACGGGCACGGGCAAGACGGCGGCCTTCATGCTGCCCATCCTGCAACGCCTGACCACCGGGCCGCTGCGCCGCACGCGCGCCCTCATCATCGCCCCCACCCGCGAACTGGCGGAGCAAATCCATCAGACGGCCACGGTGCTGGGCCGTCACACCCGCGCCCGCAGCGCCGCCATCTACGGCGGCGTCGGCAAGGGGCCGCAGGTGGCTGCCCTCAAGCGGGGCACGGAAATCATCGTCGCTTGCCCCGGCCGTCTGCTCGACCACATCCAGGCCGGCGACGTGGATCTATCCCACGTCGAGGTGCTGGTATTGGACGAGGGCGACCGGATGCTCGACATGGGCTTCCTGCCCGACATCCGCCGCATTCTGAAACACGTGCCGGCCCAGCGCCAGACGATGCTCTTCTCGGCCACCATGCCGTCCGACATCCGCTCGCTGGCCGATAGCATCCTGACCGACCCGGCCACGGTGCAGGTGGACATCAGCGCCCCGGCCAAGACCGTCTCGCACGCGCTCTACCCCGTGCCGGAGACGCTGAAGGCCAAGCTGCTGCACGCCATGCTGGAGCAGACGCGCACCTCGCGCGTGCTGGTCTTCACCCGCACCAAGCACCGCGCCAAGCGGCTGGCTCAGGAACTCGACAAGCGCGGCTACCGCGTGGCCGCGCTGCAAGGCAACCTGTCGCAGAACCGGCGGCAGGAGGCCATGGACGGCTTCCGCCAGGGCAAGTATGACATCCTGGTGGCGACCGACATCGCCGCGCGCGGCATCGACGTCAATCTGATCTCGCACGTGGTCAACTTCGACATGCCCGACACGGTGGACGCCTACACCCACCGCATCGGCCGCACCGGCCGGGCCGAGGCGACGGGCGAGGCGGTGACCTTCGCTGTGGCCGACGATGAGGTGATGGTGCGCGACATCGAGCGGGTGCTCGGTAAGCCGATTGAGCGACGGCGGCTGGAGGGCTTCGACTACGGCGGATTCGCGCCGGAGCACCAGAAGCCCCTGCCGAAGCCCAGCGTCTACCGCTCGCGCAGCTTTCGCAGCAACGGCCGTGGCGGCCTCCCGCCCCAACCCGGCCGCCGCGCATCGTAAGAAGAAGCATCCGCAGATTACGCAGATTTGGCAGATTAAGAACCTCACGCAAAGTCCGCTAAGATCGCCAAGGACGCAAAGAAAGAAGAAGCCTTGGCGCTCTTGGCATCCTTTGCGAGCTTTGCGTGAGCTTCTTAGAAATCTGCGTAATCTGTGAAATCTGTGGATTCTTTTCGCAGGAGGTAGAGCGACGTGGTTGGCAAGAGCTTGCGACAATGCGGCGCGAGTATGATGGCGCTGCTCTTGTGGATCGGCCTGGCGCTCACGGCCACGGCCGCGCCGGACGATCCGGCAGGTGGCGTGACCGCCCCCAGCCCGTGGCTATCCCCTCTGGAGTTTCATTTCGGCCCTGTCGCCGTCGGCCAGACGGCCACACGGGCCGTCACCGTTCGTAACAGCGGCAACGCGACGCTGACGCTCGACGGCGGCGACACGCTGGCCCCCTTCGCGGCCAACACAAGCGCCTGCGCCGGCGGCGTGCCCCCCGGCGGCTCCTGCCAGGTCCTCTACACCTTCGCTCCCCGGGAGGCCGGCGACTTCGAGACGACGTCGGCCGGCGGCGGCAACGCCGGGGCGTGGGGCGTCCGGCTGCACGGCCGCGGCGTCGCCCCGCAACTGCGCGTCAATCCCCAGGCGCTCGACTTCGGCGGCGGCCTGCTGACCGACCTCTTCAACACGCAGAAGGTCACCCTGACCAACGTCGGCAGCGTGCCCATCCGGCCCATTCAGCCCGACGCGGCCCCGGAACCGTTCACGGTCGGTGGTAATTGCGCCAAGACGCTGGAGCCGGGGCAGTCATGCACCCTGGAGTTCGGCTTCGCGCCGTCGCTCTATGGCGTCTTCAACCGCCGCTGGACGGCCAAGACGGACGCGGGGCCTATCGCCGTCGATCTGTTGGGCCGCGTCTATACCGGAACTGTGGGAACCGGCCAGCGCGTTACCCCCCGCGCCCTCGACTTCGGTCCGGTGCGCATTGGCCGCGGCAGCCCGCCGCTGGTGGTGACCTTCTACAACCACGACCCCATCTATCCACTGACCAACTGGGATTTCAGTTGGGTGGTGGACGAGCTGCCGCTGACCTTCCGCTACAGCGAGAACTGTCCGGAGCAACTGCTCGGCGGGCAGTCGTGCGAGGTGACCATCACCTACGCGCCCCAGGTAACCCGGCGCGACGAGGCGCTGCTGACCGTGTTGACCTCGCAGGGCATCGTCAATCTGCGGCTGATGGGTTCGGGCGTAGGCTCCGACGTGGTGGCGCGCTCGCTCGACATCGATCTGGGTGCGCCGCCGCCGGCCGATGGGGCCACGACGGAAACGGTCGAGTTCGTCAATCAGGGGTTGGCCCCGGTGGATGTGGCCGCGCTGCGGGCGACCGCGCCGTTTGCCGCACAGGATGGCACGTGCGTCGGCAAGCTGGAGCCGGGCGAAACCTGCCAGGTCACAGCCCGCTATGATCCGGCCGACTACGGCCGCCACCACGGCGCGCTGACGCTGGTCACCGGCGACGGCGAGATACCCGTCCAGTTGGAGGGCGGGACGGTGACGCCCGAACTGCGCCTGGCCTTCGCGCCGGCCGCGGCGCGGGCCGGCGACATGGTGCGGCTGCTGTTGACGTTCGCCAACCGCGATCCGTTGCGCACGCTGTTCGGAGTGGGAGTGGACAGTCCGTTGCCGGCCGGCCTGGTGGTGGCCTCCCCAGCCATCAGCCACTCGCCGGCGTGCGGCCAACCGCGATTGACGGCGGCCGTCGGCGATTCGGCCCTGGTGTTGCGCGACGCCACGCTGATGGCCGGGGCGACGTGCGTGGTCGAGGTGAGCGTGCGGCCGGAGCGGGGCGGCGTCTATCCCTTCAGCGCGCGGCCCGACAGCAGCGCCGGCCCCGGCGCGCCGGCCGCGGCCCAACTGACGGCCACCGGCCCCGGCGGCGACCCGCCGCGCGTCTTCTACATTCCTTTAGCGGTCAGGCCGTAAGAAGATAATCCGCAGATTAGGCAGATTTGGCAGATTTGAAGAGGCGCGGATGGCGGTATCTTCACCCCTGCTCCCCCGCTCCCCTGCACAAATCTGCGTAATCTGCGGATCATTCTCTTAATTGCCGGTCGAGATATGCGTCTCGCGCGGCAGCTTGGGGATGAGCCAGCTCAGGAATTGGTCGGTGGAGCGCGTCTGGGCCAGCACGCGGCCAGGCCCGGTCAGGTCGACCACCAGCCCCTCGCCGCTGAACAACAGCGACTTCATGCCGCCGGCGACCTTGTGCACCTCGAAGCCAATCCCCTCGGTGAAAGCCACCAGGTGACCCGTGTCCAGCGTCACCGATTGGCCCGGCCCCAGGTTCATCTCGTGGATGGCCCCATAGGACGACAACAGCAACATCCCGCTGCCGGCGGCGCGCAGCATGATCAGTCCCTCCGAGGCGAAGAACGTCTTCGCCCCGCTCCACTTCGTATCCGTGGTGATGCCCATGCCCGACGCCAGATAAGAGCCGGACTGCACCAGCAGC
>NZ_JAYRVJ010000145.1:0-1763 GCF_041918635.1 Promineifilum sp. (SeqCode) | reverse complement strand
GTCCGGCCTGACGGTAGAGCGGGCCACGCCGGCCGGCCTGTCGCCCGGCCTGGCGGACCTGGCCGACTACGCCGGCATCGTTCTGGTCAACGTCAATGCCCGCGACCTGTCGCCGCGCCAGATGGCGACGCTCCAATCCTATGTGCGCGACCTGGGCGGCGGGCTGACAGCCGTCGGCGGGCCGGACAGCTTTGGCATGGGCGGTTACTTCCGCACGCCGCTGGAAGAGACGCTGCCAGTAGATATGCAGATCAACGACCAGGAGCGCTTTCCGTCGGTCAGTCTGGTGCTGGTCATTGACCGCTCTGGCAGTATGGCCGCTGAAGAGGGGGGCGTGACCAAAATTCAACTGGCAGCCGAGGGAGCGATCCGGGCGCTGGAACTGCTGAACGACTTCGACGAGATGACCATTATCCCGGTGGACGAAGCGCCGGACGAGATCATCGGCCCGGTGACGGCCGAGAACCGGGATGAGGCCATCCGCCGGCTGCGCGGGCTGGGCGCGGGGGGCGGCGGCATCTTCGTGCGCACCGGGCTGGAAGCGGCGGCCAATGCGCTGGCCGCCGGCGATAGCCGGGTCTCGCACGAAGTGCGCCATATCATCGTTCTGGCCGACGGCGCGGACAGCGAGCAGAAGGAGGGCGTACCCGAACTGATCGCCAACCTGACCGCGCAGGGCATCACCGTCTCGATGGTCAGCATCGGCGCAGGCCCAGACACCCCCTGGCTGCAACAGATGGCCGAGTTGGGCGGCGGTCGCTTCCACCTGACCGATCAGGCCGCCAACCTGCCGCAGATTTTCACCCAGGAGACGATCGCCATCCAGCGTAGCTACCTTATCGAGGAGCGCTTCTTCCCCTCACTGGCCGCCGGCAGCCCTATCCTGATCAACATCCGCGAGACGCCGCCGCTCCACGGCTACGTGGGCACGAGCGCCAAGGACGCGGCCCAGGTGACGCTGGAGACCCATCTGGGCGATCCGCTGCTGGCGACGTGGCAATATGGCCTGGGCCGGTCGCTGGCCTGGACGTCGGACGCCACGAGTCGCTGGGCGCGCGATTGGGTGCGCTGGGACGGCTATGGCCCCTTCTGGAACCAGGCGGTGCGCTGGACGTTCGGCAGCCGGCCGGCCGGCGGGCTGTCGGCCGAGGTGCGGCTCGACGGTGAGGCGGCCCGGCTGACGGTGGACGCGCGAGGGGAGGATGGCTTCCTGGATGGGCTGGCGCTGACGGCCAACGTCGTCGATCCCATGGGCGAGACGCGGGCGGTGGAACTTCAGCAGGTCGCGCCGGGTCGCTATGAGGCGACGTTCGCGCCCACGAGCGAGGGGGCCTACTTCATCGGCGTCGGCGCGGCCGGCGACGAAGGACTGCGCCAGTCGGCGGGCTGGGTGCTGGGCTACTCGCCGGAGTACGCGGCGCTGGCCGGCGACCCGGCGCTGCTGGCGTCGCTGGCGGAGCGGACGGATGGGCGGGCGTTGAACCTGGTCGAGGGCAGCGGCGCGGGGCCGGCGGCCGTCTTCGAGCGCAACCTCAACGCCGCCCCCGCCGCCCAACCCATCTGGCCGTGGCTGACGCTGGCCGCGGCGCTGCTGTTACCGCTCGACGTGGCCGCGCGCCGGTTGACGCTGACACGGCGCGATTGGGCGCGGGCGTGGAGGAGAATTAGGAATTATGAATTAGGAATTAGGAATGAAGAGGGGCCGGAGCGGGCGGAGGGGATGGCGCAGTTGTTGAGGGCTAAGGAGAGGGCGGGGGAGCGGG
>NZ_JAYRVJ010000144.1:0-5125 GCF_041918635.1 Promineifilum sp. (SeqCode) | reverse complement strand
GCGCGGGATGCGGAAGTACTCAACCGTCTGGGCCAGGACAAAGGAGTTGGGCGGGATGACACAGACGTCGCCGTGAAAGTCGATGAACGATTGGGGGTTGAAATGCTTGGGGTCTACGACGACGGAATGGACGTTGGTGAAGATCTTGAACTCATTGCTGACCCGGATGTCGTAGCCGTAGGAGGACAAGCCGTAGGAGATGACGCCGTCGCGCACCTGCCCATCGACAAATGGCTCGATCATCCTCTTTTCCAGGGCCATCTTGCGGATCCACGTATCGGACTTGACTGACATGTAACGTTACTCCTTACTATCGCCGCCGAATTGTGGACGAATTGGAGCGGGGGGGCAAGTGGCAAGCGTGCAGGGGAGCAGGGGGGCGGGGGAGCGGGGGAGAATAAAGAAATGCGGCGCACTCTTAGAAAGTGCGCCGCATCCCAGATGACGAGAAGGGGTGGGGTCAGGGCTTGAGCTCCCCTGCACCCCTGCTCCCCCGCTCCCCTGCGCTTACTCAGCGACGAAGGACACCGCCAGCGCCCCGTCGGCCGTGCGCAGCTCCAGGCTATTGCCGCTGATGTGATAGGTGGCCGCGGTCGCCAGGGCGTTCACGAACTGCGTTTCCTGCTCCATGATGCCCGCCGGCTCATTGCACATCTTGCGCGTCGTGGCCGCCGGCTGGATGGTGATGGCGTCGCCATCGACCGTGTAGCTGGTCATGAAGTTGTTGCAGCCGGCCGATCCATTCAGCTGACCATCCTCGGTGAAGGTGGCCGTCATGGTCGTGTCGGCCAGCAGCGAGGTGACGGCCTCGGTGCCAGTATTGAAGCTGGTGACCGTCCAATTCGTCCCAGTCAGCGACGCCGGCTGGGAGGCGCGGAAGGTCAGCACCACGTCGCCATTCGCGTTGGCGATGGTCAGCTGCTCGGCCGTGGCCGCGAACGTCGCCGCCGCTTGCAGGTTGTTCAGGTACTGCGCTTCCTGATCCATGATCTCGGCCGGTTCGCAGGCCATCATCGTCGATCCGGCCTGGGTGACCGTCAGCGCGTCGCCGTCGATGGTGTAGCCGGCGAAGAATTGGTTGCAACTAGCGTTGCCACCGAGTTGGCCATCGGCCCGAAACTCCAACGTCGCTTCCCGGTCGGCCAGCGCGTCAACCGTCTCGCCGGCCGCGTTCAGATAGGAAACCAAGACCCAACGTACGCCTTGCACTCCGCTTTCCTCCGTGGTGATGGACTCTTCCGTCCCGCTGACGGCCGTCTGGCTCACGACCTCGATCAGCGTGTAGGCCAGCGACGAGCCATCGGCCGGCGGGTTAGCCACCGGGTCGACCCGCACCAGCAGTTCATACTCATAGCCCGGCTCGAAGGTGAAACCCGCGATGGTGTTGTAGAACAGCAGGTACTCCGCGTTCGGGTCTTCGCGCACTTGCAGACACAGCTGCGGGCCGACGCCCGTGCACTCGACCTGCTCCGGCCCGACGAACAGGGTCTTCGTCTCGCCTTGCGACTCGGTGGTCGGTTCGGCGGCGATTGGCTCCTGCCCCCCCGCGGGGGAGCAGGCAACAATGGTGACGGCCAAAACCGTCAGGATGACCAACATCCATGCATAGTTCGCTTTCATTCTCTTCTTTAACTCCCTATTAGGACTGTTCAGGCCGGCTCCCGGCCTGAGGCGAGCGTTCTTGTCGCGCTCGCCTCTAAGACGCCGGATGGTGGGCAAAAGTTCCCTGGAAATGGGCCAATTCAGCCCATTTCCAGGGAACGGGGCGGAGATCAGTTCCGCGGGACGAAGGGGATGAAGGTGCGCGGCACAATGGAGGGGCCTTGCGCGTCCACCACGATGCCGTTGCCGGGGAACGTGCCGGTCCAGTCGCCGACGCGGCCGACGGTGTCGCGGGCGCGTACCTGGAAGTCATAGATGCCATCGCCCAGCGTGGCGGTGAAGACGGCGCTGTTGCTGGTGGTGGCGCTCAGCCAGGTCTGCCACGGCCCGCCTGCATAGCGGAAGCGAAGGTCGTAGTTAGCAATCGACGTGCCCGGCCCAGCCGTGCCCGGCGTCCACTGCACGAGGAAGTTGGGCGTGACGGTGATCTGGGCGGGGAAGGGGACGATGTCGGCCGTCGGGTTGGCGAGGGAGATGGTCGATTGCGACTGCGCGACGGCGCTATGCGGCTGCACGTTGCCGACCAGGTCGACGCCGCGTGCCCGGAAGGCGTAGGTCTGGCCGTTCAGACCGTTGAGCACCTGGCCCGCGGTGGTCGTCGTCTTCAGCGCGAAAGGCTGCCAGGGGCCGCCGTTCAACTGGAACTCCACGTCGAAGTAGGCGATGCCGCTGCCCGGCTGGGGATCGGCCCCGCTCCAACTGACGGTGAAGGTGTTGGCAAAGGTGTAGGCCGGCAGCACGTTGATGCTGACGACGGGCGGCAGGCTATCCACGCGCGTGCTGGCCTGTGGATTGTTCGGGAAGGGTTCCACGTTAGGCGGCGTGGCCCGGTCGGTGGCGCGGACGCGGAACTCATAGAGGACGCCGTTCTGCGCGTTGGGGAATACCGCGGAGGTGCTGGTGGTGGCCGTCAGCCAGTTCTGCCACGCCCCGCCGTTGGCCCGCGACTGCACGTCGAAGTGGCGGATGCCCGTGCCGCCGGGGTTGGGGTTGTCCACGCCGCTCCAGGTCACCGTGAACCCGGGCCGCGACCAGGACGGCAGCGCCGTCATGCTGCTGGTCGGCGGGGCCACGTCCACGTCATAGGTGACGCGGAGCCGGGGATGCAGGCCGTTGTTGGCGTTCCGCGCCCAGAAGATCCGCTCACGGGCGGCGACCGAGTCCTCAAGTCCCTGGAACATGACGCCGTGGTTGGCGCGCGCGCCGGTTACCCATTCACGCACGACATTGGTGAAGTTGGCCTGGATGATCCCCGGCGTGGACGGAACCTGTCCGATGCCGATCTCCGCGCCCCAACTGGGGTTGAAGTTGTTCCACGTCAGGATGGCGGGATCCCACCGCGAGTCGAGGAAGCGGGCCTGAATGCCGACAGGCGCGTCGTTGGCCGGTGAGGCACCAGCCAGATGCACTTCCAGGGTCGCGTTCTGGATTACGGCGTTGGCCGGGATGCTGGACAAATTCCAGATCATGAAGATGCGTTGCGCGCCGTTGCCCAGCGAATGGTTGAAACCGACCCGCAACTGTGGAGCGGTTACCCAATTGGTCGTTGGCCGGTTGGATGTCGTGAATGTATCCTCTTGAACCATTAGCTCAATAGTAATGGTCCGTACGTCACCACTGCGGGTGTCGCTGAGGATGATGGGAGCCTCACCAGGCTCCGTCTCGGTGGGGGTGGGTTCTTCTGTCTCAACGGGGTCTTGTGCGGCGGTGACGCCGGCGCTCAGGCCGATGAGCAGAGCCAGCACAAGCGTGACGACGAATAGCCGTGCATAGCGATGCGGGCGATGCGGGTAATGGAGGCTGGACATATTTATTTATCTCCTTGCGTGAGACAGCTGGGGCCTGGTGAGGGCCGGGCCTATGTGGACGAACTAATGATCATTATAAATTGACAAAATACGCACTGCAACGGGCGTTTTGATCTGCCGGCGAAAACAGGTATAAATACCTAATCAACTTGACCATAATAAACTCATCTGTCTTTTTGCCAAACTGTGAAATCGTGCAAGACGTTATATACTCTTAGGAAAGGTGGTAGGAAAGTCTGTCTGGTTGGAGGTGCTGCATGAACTTCTGGACCGGCCTCATTTTGGGGCTCATCATCGGCTGGCTGGTCGAGTGGATCATCGATTGGCTTTTCTGGCGGCGCGACGCGGTCGATGAGTATGGCGAGCAAGCCCCGCCGGTGACGGCCGACGGGCGCGTGGTCACCGCCGAGGCGGCCGAGCGCGAGGCGGAGTGGCAGAGCCGGCTGGAGACGGCCGAGCGAGATTACCAGTCGCGGCTGGCGACGGTGGAAGGGGAGTGGCAGGCGCGTCTCAACCTGAACGAGCAGCAGTGGCAGTCCCAATTCCGCGCGCTGGAGTCGGACAACGAAACCCTGCGCGGCCGGTTGGATGAGGCGACGGCCGGCGCGGCGCTGGCCGCGGCCGGGGCGGCGGTTGCCGGCGAAGTTGACGCCGCGCCAGCGGGTGAGCGCCTGGCGGCCGGCGACCTGGCGCTCGTGCTGGATGAATCCAGCGAGCTACCCCACGTGACCGATCTGAGCGATCCCGACGCCGGCGTGATGGCCTTCGCGCTGCCCGACGAGGCCGGATGGGAGGCGGAACGACCTGCCAGCCGGACGGCGTTGTTTGAGGCGGCCGACACTCCGGACGTCATTGCGGTCGAGACGGCCGATGCGCCTGACCTGGACGCTTCGGACTTCGCCATTGACGCAACGCTGGCTGAGACAGTCGATGCGCCCGGCCTGGCTACCCCGAACTTCGCCATCGATACAGCGCCGGCCGCGATGGTTGAAGTCAGCGACGAATATGACACCGGCCAGGTGACGCCGCTCGTGGCGGACGTGGCGGCCCGGGGCGACGACCTGACCCGCATCCGCGGCATTGGCCCCCGGTTCGCCGCCATTCTGGCCGCGGGTGGCATCCGCACCTACGACGATCTGGCCGCGGCCAGCCCCGAGCAGTTGCGAGACATCATCAAGCCCGGCCCAATGCGCCAGATTCCCTTCGAACTGTGGAACAGCCAGGCGGCAGCCTTCGCCGCGACGCGCGCCGAACGGGTGGGCGATAACCTGACCACGATCGAGGGCATCGGCCCGGTCTACGCCACCAAGCTGCGCGAGCGCGGCATCTCGACGTTCGCCGACCTGGCCGCGACCGACGAGGCGACGCTGGTAGGCATCATCAACGCGCCCGCCTGGCGGCGGGTGAACTACGCCGACTGGATCACCCAGGCCCAGTTGGCCGCTACCGGCAACCAGACCGGCCTGAGCGAACTGCAAGGCCGCCTCTTCCAGCGCAGCAACGACAACCTCACTCTCATCCACGGCCTGGGCCCGCGTTCGGCGGCGGCCCTTCAGGCGGCCGGCATTCTCAGCTTCGCCGATCTGGCCGCGGCCTCGCCCGATCAGGTGGAGCGCATTGTCAGCGAGGCGGGCGTGCGCGGCGGCAGGGATTAT
>NZ_JAYRVJ010000143.1:0-2672 GCF_041918635.1 Promineifilum sp. (SeqCode) | reverse complement strand
GGCCGGGCGCGGCGCGTTCTTGGGGTTCTCGGCCAAGGCGATCTCTTTGGCCTTTTCCTCTAGTTCGGGCGGGAGAACCTTGTCAATACAGGCTTTGATCGGCGTGCTATCGGACATCGTGATACCTCCTGACTGTCTATTCTAATTGATCTGGCCCAGTTTGTGCTCTGGGCGCTTTTGGCTGCTGTCTATGCCAGTTCATCTGTGGGCGCAACACCGCGACGCGCTGGATCAACGCATCCAGTTGATCGCGCCTTTCCATATAGTCGAGCAGCGCCCGCGCTTTTACCGAGCGCGTCTCGCCCTGCAAGCTATCCCAGTCAACACCCAGGTCAAAGACCACGGATTGTAGCTCTTCAAAGGTGAACACGTCGTTGAGCATTGCTTGCAGCCGGTTCAGCCGCGCCGCTTTATCCTCCGGCGTCAGATCGATTTCAGGCAGATGCTTTTTCAGCGCGTCCACGAAAATAGGATCGGCCAGTAGGTCGCGCGCCCATAGTATGATGAGGGTACTACTGGACTTCTTTCCTTGTCGGGTTTCCTGGGGGCTTGGCCGCTGCTGAAGGCCGTGTCGAATCGCAACTACTTGCCACTTCTCATCAAAGCAGGGCGCGCCGGCTGCGCCAACCGCGCGAAAAGGGCTGAAGAGATCGATGCGCAGATCCCCATCGGCTCCAGACTGCGCCTGGGCAAATTCGAGCCTCTGGGGGCCACCCTGCACGTGATGCAAGATGGAAAGGCTGCGGCCGGCGGTTACTGGTTCTGGCGTGAGTGACAGCCAGCCGCGAACCATGTCCTCGCCTGGAACCAGGTCATCGCCCGGACTATCCTTCAGCCGCGCGAGGATGTAGCCGAGTGGGACATTACCCTCAAAGCCGAAGCCGGTGTCATTCTTCGCCACCAGCCAATCATCGGCGAAACGATAGACCGTAGGCGCGCCCGCTGCGCCGTTGGGCGCCTCCAAATCGTCGAACTTAGCTTGCTTTATGCCCTGCTCCCACTTTCTGCGGTCGGCCTCTCTAGTGGTAATCCAACTCGGTAAGAGCAGTAAGTCCGGCGCCACCAGGAAGCCGGTGCATATGGTCTCAGCCCCCTCCACTTTGCATACGGCGCGCATCGCCTGGCGCATGCCCAGCGCCCAGTTGAAGATGAGTTCCGGCGCGGCCCACACCGGCCCCGTCTGATCGAACGAGTTGAGCGGCATGGCCTTGGGCAAGGCATTGAGTTGTTCCCGCGGCATGGATCGGTTGAGGATGTTGATGACCGATCCCGTGAAATTACCACTGAGGGATACGTTGCTGCCCGTGATGACTGAGCCGGTGAAGTTCCCGGCTACTACGGTATCGCCCGGGCTAGTTGGCCCTGCAGGGTACTTCTCGCCGCCAGGGACGGTGAGCTGCTGCTGCAACGCCTGCAAGATACGGTTATCCGGCTGGCGCTGCAGGGCGCGCTCGACCAGCGCTTCGGTCTTGCCCTGCCGCTCGAACAGCGTGGCGACGCTCAGCAGCGTGTTGTTGTAGGTGCTGTCGCCCGTTGGCAGTTTGCCAATCTCATCGGGGAACTCGGCCTGAAGGAAGGCCATCAAGCTGTCGTGCGTCTCAAACGAGTTGAACAGCCCCTGCGCAACCTGATCCAGCAGGGCGGCTGTCAGCGTGCCCGGCGGCGCGCCGCCGCTCAGCGAGCCGCGCAACAGCGCCACCAGTCCGGACACGAACGGCTGCGTCGGCGCGTGCAGGGCGAACAGTTGCCGGAAGAAGTCAGGCCAGTCGTCCGGTTGCGCCGCCCCCACCGCTGCCATCGCCCGCTCAGGTTGCCCGGCGTCGAGCAGTTGCGCCACGTTCGCCAACGCGCTGGCCGACTGCTTGCGCTGCTTGCCCGGCGCGCGGCTCCAGTCGCGCAGCAGGGCGGCCAGTTGCCGCCGGCCGGCCTCGGCGGCGAACGTCGCGCTGAACGCGGTCACCGCGCGGCCGACCGTCTCCGGCCGCTCGACGCCGATCTCCTCCACCACATCCAGTAGCAGGCCGGGCTGGGAGCGCAAGGCTGTATCGGCCAGCGCGTCAAGCGCCTCATGGGCTTGGTCGATGGTCGCCGGTTCGGGGGCGCACTCATTCGGGTCAAGCCGGCACAATCGCAGGCGGTGCATGAGGATTTCCAGCGCCAGCAACTCCCGCCGCGCCGGTTCCGGGGCGGCGTCGAGTCCGGCGATGCGGGCCAGTAGTTTTGCCGCCCGGCCGAAGTGCCCCAACTTCTCGTTGGCTCGCAAGGCCACGAAGAGCAGGTCGAGTTCTAGAGCGACATCACCGGCTTGACGCGCCGAGAAAAGTCCCTCATTCGCTACAATGCGCGCCTCCGGGTAGCGGCCGAGCGTCTCCAACGCCTGCGCCTCCAAACGGAACAGCGGGCTTCCGGGCAGCCGGTCGCGAATCTCCGACAATAGCTGGAGCGCCTCAGCCGGCCGGTTGACGGCCAGGGCGTCCTGGGCGCGCGTGGCGACGAACTCCTCCTTGCTTTGGGCATCAGCCTCGTTCCAGTCGAACTCGATGCCGCCGGTTGTGGTTCCCAGCTTCGAGATGAGGTAGCCGCGCCGTTCGAGCGGGATCTCATCTATCGCCTCCCGCAGGAGGTTCACAATTCCCTCCATCCAGCGCGCGTCGATCTCCTCGCGCGGCTGG
>NZ_JAYRVJ010000142.1:0-3617 GCF_041918635.1 Promineifilum sp. (SeqCode) | reverse complement strand
GTCGAGGCCGTGGTCAACCTGGATCGGGAGCAAGTGGTTGGGCAGTGGACGAACGCCGAAGCCCGGCCGGGCGGCAGCGTCGAGGTGCTGCCCAAGGCAATGGCTATCGCCGCGGCCGACGCCCAGGTGCGGGCTATCCTCGGCGAAGACATCGGCCTCATGGATCCGGCCATGATCCCCATGTCGGGCTGGCTGATGGATGACGCCTGCCGCGAGGATTGGTGCGTCGATCTGACCTTTCACGACCCAGCCGGTACGGGGCGCGTCTTCCACGTCTTTGTCAACCTGGAAGAGGAAGTGGTGGCGCGCACCTTCTACACCCGCGCCCGGGCAGACCGCAGCGCCGGCAAGCCGTTGACCCAGCGCAATGCCTTCACCGACGGCTGCCACGAGCAGCACGGCTGGAGCGTCTGCTGGGAAATGACGGCCAACGATGGCATCAACTTCCGCGACGCGACGTTCGGGGGCGACCTGATCTTTTCCAGCGCCAAGATCGGGCAGATCGAGGCGTGGTATCCCAGCTGGCCGGGCGGCTACCGGGACGAGATCGGTTTCGCGGCCACTGTGCCCCCCTTTGGCGGAACAGCGATCAACGACTTGGACGACGGCTTCGAGGTGCAGCAGATCTTCACCGAGTTCACCCGCTGGCCCAACTGCATCTGCTGCTACCGCTACGAGCAGATCATGCGCTTCTACGCTGACGGCCGCTTCGAGTCGCGCTTTCTATCTCACGGGCCGGGCTGCGACGACCTGTCCATCTACCGGCCGTTCTGGCGCATCGATGTTGACCTGGATGGCGGGCCGGGCGACGAGGTGTGGCTGTTCGACGAGATGCAGTGGGCCGAGCAACCGGTGGAGTTCGAGACCTTCCCCGTGGTCGAAGACCTCTCGCCGGAAGGGCACAAGCTGGCGACGTTCGACGGCGACCTGCACTACCGCTGGATGATGGAGCGCACCGACCCGCTCGGCCTGGACGAGGCCTACCTGTTTCTGTTGCAGGACAAGCCGATGGAGGGGGACGGGCCGATCACGACCGGGCCGGGCGATACGTTCATCCCGCCGCGCCAATGGATCGACGGCGACGCGCTGTCGGGCGAGGATATTGTGCTGTGGTACGTGCCGCTGCTGAACACGAAGAAGGGCGGGCCGTGGTGGTGCATGCCCGACCCGGAACCGGAGTTCTCGCCCTGCGAGGCCATCCTGCGGGCCGAGCCGGCCGGCGAACTGCGCCAGCCGACGGCTGAGGAACTGGCCGTCCTCCAGGCGCAGGGGCTGCCAACGTCTACACCGGTAGCCGCCGGGACGGTCGCGCCGACGCCGACCCCGCGCCCCATCGAAGGCGTCGAGCCGGAGATGATCATCCAGAACGCCGGCTGCGGCTCCTGCCACATGATCGGCGAAATCGGCGAGGCGCACAAGGTCGGGCCGGATTTGACCTACATTGGGCTGAACGCCGAGGGACGGGTGGAAGGGAAAAGCGCCGCGGAGTACATCCGGCAGTCCATCCTGGAACCTAACGCCTATATGGCCCCGGAGTGCCCCAATGGGCCATGCCTGCCGGGCATCATGCCCCAGAACTACAGCATGAGGCTGAGCGTCGAGCAGCAGGAGACGATGGTGGCCTTCCTGCTGGCGCAGCAAGGGCCGCAACCGACCCCCGCGGCCATCGGCGAGACCGCGGCGACCCCCGCGCCCAAAGTGGCCGCCGCGGCGAAGGTCGTCCCGCCGCAACGGGTGTCGCCATCGACCATCGCACAGGTGCTGATCGTCGTTTTCACCGCCGCGCTCAGCATCTACCTCTTCTTCAAAACCCGCCCGTCGGAAGAATGAATGAACCACGGATTCTCACGGATTTCACGGATGAAACGGATTAAATCCAATGATAAATCCGTTATATCCGTAAAATCCGTGGTTCATTTATTTGTCTTATCGGTACTTCTCCCGTAGGGCGCGCTCGACCTGGCGGTCGGCGTCGCGGCGGGCGATGTCTTCGCGCTTGTCCACCTTGCGCTTGCCGCGCGCCAGGGCGACCTCGACCTTGGCCCGACCGCCCTTCAGGTATAGGCGCGTCGGCACGACCGTTAGCCCCTTCTGAGCCAGTTGAGTCAGGATGCGATTGATCTCGCGGCGATGAAGTAGCAGCTTGCGCGGGCGCGTCGGCTCGTGGTTCTCGCGGTTGCCATGCTCATAGGGGGAAATGTTCGCTTCCAACAGCCACAACTCATCACCATTCGGTTGGACGTAACTGCGTTGCAGACTAACGTGGTTGCCCCGGATGGACTTGATCTCTGTCCCCGTCAGCACCAGGCCGGCCTCGAAGCGTTCCAACAACTCGTAGTCGAAGTTGGCCCGCTTGTTGTTGTAGATGACCTTGACGCCCCCTGTCGCTTTCATATCGCTATGCCTTACTGCCCACTGCTTACTGTCCCGTCAACAAGTATTCGACAGCGCGCCGCAACTGCCCGTCTTCGACGCCGCCCAAATCCTCCGGCGATTCTACCTCGAAATCCGGGGTGATGCCCTCGCCGTCAATGGTGTGATTGTCGGGCGTGTACCAGCGGGCCACCGTCACCCTCAACTCGGCCCCATCAGACAAGGTGTGTACCTGCTGCACCGAGCCTTTGCCGAAGGTCGTCTCGCCCACCAGCACGGCCCGGCCGCGATCCTGGATGGCCCCGGCGACGATCTCCGACGCGCTGGCGCTGCCGGCGTTGACCAGCACCACCAGCGGGATGCTTTCGGCCAGATCGCCATTGTCCGTCGTGAAGGTCTGATCCAGGCCGCGGATGTTGCGCTCGAAGAGGGCCACGCCGTCGGGCAAGAAGGCGTCGGCGACAGCCACCGACTGATCGAGGAAGCCGCCGGGGTTGTCACGCAGATCGAACACCAGGCCGACCGGCTGCTGCGGCAGGAGGGCGTTGAGCGCCTCCAGCAGCTTCTCCTCGGCGTTGCGGTTGAACTCCGTCAGGTGGATGTAGCCGATGGCCGCGCCGCCCGTTATCTCGGCCGGCAACATCTCGTACTCGACGACAGGAACCTCGAAGCGGGTGCGAACGATGGTGAATGCCAACGGTTCCGCCTCTCCCTCGCGGGCCACCTTCAGCGCCACCGTCGTGCCCTCCGGGCCGCGTACGATGAGGATGACCTCATCGAAGCTCATGTCCAGCACCGATTGACCGTCTACTTCAATGATGACGTCGCCCGGCTTCAGCCCGGCCAGATCGGCCGGCTGGCCGTCGATGGGACGCACGATCTCGAACAGGCCGTCGTCGTTCTCCTGTACGAACGCGCCAATCCCCTCGACCGCGCCTTCCATATCCTGGCGCATCCGCTCGGCGATAGCCGGCGGGACGTAGCGGGTGTAATCGTCGTCCAGCGTTTCCAGTGAGCCGGCGATGGCCGACTGGATCACTTCATCTGATGGGGGCAACGCGCCGTCATACTCGTCGGTAATCAGCTCCCACGCCTCGTAGAAAGTGGTGAAGTCGGCGCCGCCCAACGGCGACTCGCCGGATGGAGCGGGGACGGCTGTCGATTCGGGCACGGCGGTGGCCGGTTCGGCCGTGGGTGGCTCCACCGTAGGGGCGGTCGTGGGCGAGGGCGGAATGGTCGGGCTG
>NZ_JAYRVJ010000141.1:0-10632 GCF_041918635.1 Promineifilum sp. (SeqCode) | reverse complement strand
GCACGGGGCAGACGACGCCCACGATGATGGCCGCCAGCAGGGCGCGGAGGATGAAGTCTTATTGCTGTGGTTCTAACATTGTTTTGGGGCTTGGGTTTTGGGGCTTGGGGCTTGGGAAGAAAATTCTTCCCTAGCCCCTAGCCCCTAATCCCTAGAACCTATTCCCCCTCACAACAAGTATCGGCCAGCACCACCGCGCCGACAGCGTCAATCACGTGCAGGTGGCCGCCGTAGGCGCGGAGCAGGTTGTCGGCGCGCAGGGCCTCGGCCGGCGGCTCGAAGGCGACCAGTTGCCGGTTGAGCAGCATGATGCGGTCGAAGCGCTCGGCGGCCAGGTCGAGGTCGTGCGTCGCCAGTAGCACCGTGACCCCCTCGCGCCGCAGATCGTCGAGGATGTCGATAATGGCGTTCTGGGTCGGCAGATCGAGGCCGTTCAGCGGCTCGTCGAGCAGCAGCAACTCCGCCTCCTGGGCCAGGGCGCGGGCCAGAAAGACGCGCTGCTGCTGGCCGCCCGATAGCTCGCCGATACCTTTGTGGGCCAGGTTGGCCGCGCCTACCCGATCCAGGCTGGCCCGTACCAGCCCCCAATCGGCGCGCGCCGGCCGGCGCAACAGGCCGATCTGCCCCACGCGCCCCATCATCACCACGTCCTCCACCGTCACCGGAAAACGCCAATCCACCTGGCTGCGCTGGGGCACGTAAGCGATGCAGATGTGGCCGTCGGGGCCGTGGCCGAAGACGGTGACGCGCCCCCGGTCGGGCCGCAGCGTGCCGGCGATGAGCCGCAGCAGCGTGCTCTTGCCCGCGCCGTTGGGGCCGACCACGGCGATCCGCTCGCCGCGAGTCACGCGGAAGCTCAGCCCTTCCAGCGCATAGCCCGGGCCGCCGTCGCCGAATCGCAGCCGGTCGTTGTAGGCCACCCAGACGTCGTCCAGTTCGACCGTCGGCGCGCCCGGTTGGTGGGGGACGCCGTGGACGGCGTGCTGGGCGATCGGCATCACTTCATTACCCTGTTTGGACATCCTGATACATCCTCGTAGGGGCGCACCTGCGTGTGCGCCCTGGGGCAGACACGCAGGTCTGCCCCTACTGCGCTACGGTTGCAGCGCCTCCACCAGCGTCGCCACATTGGCCCGCATCATGCCGGCGTAGCCCCAGGGCAGACACGCAGGTCTGCCCCTACTGCGCTACGGTTGCAGCGCCTCCACCAGCGTCGCCACATTGGCCCGCATCATGCCGGCGTAGCTGTCGGCCCCGCTGCCGGGCAGGCCCAGCGCGTCGCTGTAGAGCGTCAACACCTGCACGGTTTCGCAGTCGCTCAATTCCTGGCCCAGCGTCCGCGCCAGTTGGTCGCTGACCGTCGTCTCGATGAACAGGCTGCACACCCCTTCGGCGGCCATCGCCCGCGCCAGTTCGGCCACGTTGGCCGCCGTCGGCTCGGCCAGCGTGCTCGCACCGGGCACAACCGACCCCAACACGCGGAAGCCATAGGCGTCGGCGAAGTAGCCGAACGTGTCGTGGTTGGTCACCAGCACGCGCCGCCCGGCCGGGATGGCCGCCGTCTGCGCCCGCACCTCGGCCTCCAGCGCCTCCAACTCTGTCCGGTAGGCGGCGGCATTGGCGGCGTAGGTCGCGGCGTTGGCCGGGTCGGCGGCGCTGAGCACATCACGGACGTTCTCCACCCAACGGTAGACGTTGGGCACGCTCTGCCAGACGTGGGGATCGGCGGCGTTGCCTTCCTCTCCGGCCAGCGGGCGCGGCTCGATGCCGGCCGAAATGGGCGCGACCGCCCCGCCAATCGTCGCCAGGTCATCCACCAGCCCTTCTTCCAGGTTCCAGCCGTTGACGAAGATCACGTCGGCGTCGGCCGCCGCGCTCAGGTCGGCCGCGCCGGGCTGGTAGCTATGCGGGTCCTGGCCCGGCCCCATCAGCGTCGTCAGGTCGATGGCCGCGCCGCCCACCCGGCCGACCACGTCGCCGACGAGGCTGGTGGTCGCCAGGACGCGCAAGGGGCCGGCGTGCGCCATCGGTTCGACTGCCGGCAGCGCCAGGGTCAGCAGCCCGCCTTCGACCGTCGTCGACACGCCCAGAGCGACACAGCCGGTCAGGAGCAGGGTCAGCAGCGCCTGGATGAGCAACACCCGAAGCGCCGCGGATTGAGTCCTGCGGCCAAGACGACCATGCGCTATACTATTCACGGGTCTCTGGCCCAACTCGCAATTGATATTTTGTATCATTTCGACCCATTGTAGCCGCCGGCAATCGTTCATGTCAAGCGAACCACCCGATCTCTTCAGCCGCGCCTTCAAGGCCGACCCCTTTCCGACGTTCGCCGCGCTGCGCCGCGAGCGGCCCATCTATCCTCACGCCGCGCCCGACGGCCGCACCATCTGGTACGTCACCCGTTACGACGACGTGGCCGCCGTGTTGCGGGATGATGAGGCGTTCTGCAAGGATCCGGGCAATGTGGGCAGGGGAGCGGGGGAGCAGGGGAGCGGGGGAGCGAGTGGCAAGTGGCAGGTGGCAGGTGGCAGGGCGCAAACAACGTCAATATCCAAGGTGGAGAACGCGATCTCCCCTGCCCCCCTGCTCCCCCGCTCCCCCGCGCCTCCACACGCCTCCCTCGCGCGGCGCATCAACGCCAACATGCTCTTCAGCGACCCGCCCGACCACACGCGGCTGCGGGCGCTGGTCAGCCAGGCGTTCACGCCGCGGCGCATCGCCGCCATGGGCGAGCGCATCCAGCAGACGGCCGATGCCCTGCTCGACCGGATGGCGGCCGAGGGGGAGACCGACCTGATCGCCGCCTACGCCTTGCCCCTGCCGGTGGTCGTCATTTGCGACATGCTCGGCATCCCGCCGGCCGACCGCGACGCTGTCAGCGAAGGCTCGCAAGCCATCATCTCACCCGGCAGCCGCGGCCTGACCTATAGCGCCCGCAAGCGCAAGGTGCGCGCTTTCATCCACTACCTGGGCGACCTCTTCGCCCAACGGCAGGCCGACCCGCGCGACGATCTCATCACCGCCCTCGTCCAGGCCGAGGAGGCGGGCGACCGGCTGAGCGAGGCAGAGCTGTCCAGTATGGTGGCCCTCCTGCTGGTGACCGGCCACGAGACGACCGTCAATCTGATCGGCAACGGCGCGCTGGCGCTGCTGCGCCACCCCGGCCAACGGGAACGCCTGCGCGACGACCCGGCGCTGTGGCCGGCGGCGGTCGAGGAGTTGTTGCGCTACGACGGCCCCGTGGAAACGTCCACCTCGCGCTGGGTGCGCCGCGACGTGGTTTGGGGCGGCCAGACGATGCATCGGGGCGACCTGATGCGCGCCGTCATCACCGCCGCCAACCGCGACCCGGCTCACTTTGCCCGGCCCGACGAACTGGACGTGGGCCGGCGCGAGAACCGCCATCTGGCCTTTGGCCTGGGGGCGCACTACTGCCTGGGCGCGCCGCTGGCCCGGCTGGAGGGGGTCATCGCGCTGGAGACGCTCTTTCGCCGCCGGCCGGGCCTGGCCCTGGGCGCGCCGCCGGAAGCGCTGGCCTGGCGGTCGGGCGTCCTCTTTCGCGGCCTGCGACAATTGCCGGTCGTTTAGAAACCGGATTTTCCCGGAAAACCCGGTTTATATAGGTTAGTGGGTTGCGTAAAACATTTAGATTAGGTATGATGACGTAGTATTGAAACAATGATGCGCGGCCGGCCGCCACAGGTCCGGGCCGCTGTGGGGGTGGCGCGATGACCCCAGCAACGGAAATAGCAACCCAGCTTAGTCGCGAACGGTCGCACTACATTGCCGAACTGCTGCGCACCGACCAAACCCTGCGCAAACAGACCGACCGTCTGCGCTACCTGCAAGCCGTTCACCTATCCATCCTCTCGGCCGAATCGTTGCCGGCCATCATGGATGTCTCCATCCAACTGCTCGGCAGCCTGCTCCCCAGCCTGTCTACTTCCATCGTCCTCTACCATCTGGAGAGGGGCGAATTTGAGTTCCTGAAGAGCGACTGGCCTCAGTTCAAGACCGGCGTGCGCCACCCAATTCATATGTGGGATATGGTCACCCACCTGTCTCAGGGGGAAGTCCACTACATCCCCGACATCCAGGCGACCCACGCCGATACGCCCACGCTGGAAGCGGCCATCACCATCGGCAGCCGCTCTTTCCTCTGCGTCCCCCTG
This sequence comes from Promineifilum sp. (SeqCode), assembly GCF_041918635.1. Classification (NCBI taxonomy): domain Bacteria; kingdom Bacillati; phylum Chloroflexota; class Ardenticatenia; order Promineifilales (SeqCode); family Promineifilaceae (SeqCode); genus Promineifilum (SeqCode); species Promineifilum sp. (SeqCode). Next base: position 6,457 of record NZ_JAYRVJ010000141.1, on the reverse strand, counting down.
CTCTACCGCGGCCAGTTGATCGGCAGCTTCTCCCTGACCATGGCCGAAGTCCACGAGTTCCCGCCCGAAGAGCTGGCTATCGTCCGCGAGATCGCCAACTCCGTCGCCGTCGCCCTCCAGCACCAGCGCTTGCTAGAGGCCGAGCGGCAGAGCCGCGAGCGCGAGACGACGCTGCGCGAAGTGGCGGCCAGCCTGACGATGGGCCTTGACCTGAACGAGTTGCTGCAACGTATCCTCGACCAGTTGGAACGGGTTGCCAGCTGCCAGAGTTCGACCATCTGGCTGCTGGAGAATGACCGGCCGGTCATCGCTGCGCAGCGAGGCACAGCGAGCACGCCGGAAGAGGAGCGCAACCTGCTCAATGCCGAGCCGCGCAGCCTGATGTCGGTCTTGCGCTCGGCCCAGCCCCGCATCATCAACGACACCACCGGTTCACCCGACTGGGTTCCAATGCCCCGGCTCATCAACATCCGCTCCTGGATGGGCGTACCTCTGGTCGTCAAGGGGGTATGTATCGGCGCGCTGACGCTTGACCGCGATCGGCCCAATGCCTTCACCGTCCAGGAGATGGATTTGGCGCTGGCCTTCGCCAACCAGGCCGCCATCGCCATCGAGAACGCGCGTCTGTTCAACCAGGAGCAGCGCCAGGCCGTCCGGTTGGCGGAGATGGTGCGCGAGCGCACCCGCGAACTGGAGACGCTCTACGGCATCACCGCCGCTACAATCGAGAATCCGGACCTGTCCAGCGTGTTACAACGCTCTCTGGAGTTGACCATACGAGCCTTCCGCTGCCCGGCGGGGGCCATCTACCTGACCAACGTCGATCCGGCGTCCCATCCGGCCGCCTGGCTGGGCGACCGGGAGGGGTTGGTGCGCGCGCTACTGCAGTTGACCGCCGATCACCCGCTGTTGACCATGCCGCTGCTCAATGGCGGGCCGCGGTGCAGTTGCGGCGGCGAGATGCCGGCCGATCTGGCGGAGCAAGGCGCGGGGGGCTATGCCGTCGCGCCGCTGCGGTCGCGCGACCGGAACCTGGGCGTCCTGGTTCTGCTCTGCAATCATGCCAACTGCTTTGACGAGTCGGCGTTGCCCCTGCTGTCGGCCATCGCCGACCAGATCGGCGCGGCGGTGGAGAACATTGACCTGCGCCAGAAGACGCGCCAGGCCGCCATCATCGAGGAGCGCGAGCGGCTGTCTCGCGACCTGCACGATGCGGTGACCCAGACTATCTACAGCCTCAGCCTGTTCGCCGAGGCGGCCCGCGAGTCGGCCCGCTCAGCCGACATGGACAAAGTCGAGCGCCACGTGCAGACCATCTTGCAGATGAGCCAGCAGGCGCTGGGCGAGTTGCGCCTGCTGCTGTTCGAGATGCGGACGGAGGCGCTGGCCAGGCAAGGGCTGGCCGGCGCGCTGCGCGAGCGCCTGCAATCGGTCGAGAAGCGGGCCGGCATTCACGTCCGGTCGCACATCGAGGACGTAGGCCCGCTGCCCGTGGCGCTGGAGGAGGCGTTCTACCGCATCGGCCTGGAAGCGCTGAACAACAGCCTCCATCACGCGCGGGCGGCGCGCGTGGACGTGACGCTGCTGGCGCGTCGCGGCGAGTTGCGCCTGACCGTCCGCGACAACGGCGTCGGCTTTACGCTCAACGGCAATGGCGGCGGCCTGGGCCTGGAGAGCATGCGCAACCGGATCGACAAGGTCGGCGGGACGCTCACGCTGACCTCCACACCGGGACACGGCACGCGGGTCGAAGCCCACGCCCCGCTCTAATTAGGGGCTAGGGAAAAGATGCTGGGAGCAAAGGATAGGATGGACAGGGTATGGGAAGTAGACGGAGCCTGGAAGACTCGTTCTTCCCTGGCCCCTGGTCCCTAACCCCTAGCCCCTATCCCCGGGGAGGGCAACATGGATGAGTTAATTCGTATTCTGGTAGTGGATGATCAATCCATCGTGCGCGAGGGACTGTGCGCGATGCTGGAGACCAAGAACGGCTTCCAGGTGGTGGGGGTGGCGGCCGACGGGGATGAGGCGGTGGAGAAAGCCCTCATGCTGAACCCCGACGTGATCCTGATGGACCTGATGATGCCCAACAAGAACGGCATTATGGCCATGCGCGAGATCATCGAGAAGCGCCCCAACGCGCGCGTGCTGGTGCTGTCCAACTTCAGCGACGAGGTGCAGATCGTCGAGTCCATGCGGGCCGGGGCGATGGGCTACATGCTCAAGAACGCCATGCCGCAAGACCTGGTGGACGCCATCCACCAGGTTCACGCCGGCGAGACGCCGCTCAACCCATTGGTGGCCCGGCGGCTGGTGCAGACGCTGACGGTGGGACGGCCTGACGTGTTTTTGCGCGACCTGTTGACGGAGCGCGAGATGGAGATCGTCCGCCTGGTGGCTGAGGGACGCAGCAACCGGGACATCGCCAAACAGTTGGACATCAGCAGCCGCACCGTGGGCACGCACGTCAGCAACATCATGACCAAGGCCAAGGTGGACAACCGCACGCAGCTGGCGCTGCTGGCGTTGCGACAGGGGATCGCGTCGCTCTTTCCGGCGGGGTGAAGAATGGGACGCTGATGACGCAGAATTTCGCGCTGATTTTCGCTGATAAGAGATTGCTGGTTTCTTATCAGCGAAAATCAGCGTCTTTTATCCGCGTTCATCAGCGTCCTATCTCTTCTACACTTCTGTGTAATAGCCCATCCCAACCACCCCCGGCCCCACGTTGGCCCCGATGACGGGCGTCAGTTGGCTGACCAGCAGTTCGACCGGGTTGACCGCCTCGCGCACGTAGCGGACGATGCGCTCGGCGTCCTCGGGCGCGTTGGCGTGGATGACGCCGGCATGCACCCGGCTCGTGCCCTTCATCTCACTCACTACTACGTCGAGCATGTGCTGAATGGCCTTGGCCTTGGTGCGGATAGAGGCCAATGGCTCGATGCGCCCGTCCTCCAGGTGCAGCACCGGCTTGATCGACAGCATAGAGCCGACCAGCCGTTGCGCCCCGCCGATGCGGCCGCCTTTGTGCAGGTACTCCAGCGTATCGACGACGAATAGCACGCGCATGCGCGGAACCAGGGTGCGCACGTACTCGGCCACCTCGCGGTAGTCGTGCCCCTCGGCCGCGTAGCGGGCGGCGGCCACAGCCAGCAGCCCCAACCCCAGCGACGCCGAGCGCGAATCCACGATCTCGATCGGGTAGTTGCCCATCGCCTCCGCGCCCAGATGGGCCGATTGCAGCGTGCCGCTCAGGAACTCCGACACGAAGATGGCGACGATGCTCTCCGCGCCCTCGGCCACCTTCTGGAAGTGCTCGGTGAACTGACCAGGAGCCGGCTGCGACGTCTTGGGCAAATCCTTGGAGTGCGGCAGCCGCTCGTAGAACTCCTGCGTGGTGATATCGATCTGATCCAGCAGGCTCTTCCCTTCCCAATTCAGGATTTGGGGGATGACGTAGATGTTATGCTCGGCAATGACCTCGGGCGCGAGGTTCGCAACGCTGTCGGTGACAATGGCAACTTTAACCTTAGGCATGGCGCCGTTTTCTCCTTCCTTGTTCTGTTCTCTTGGTCCCATCGGGTAGGCAAGCGGCCTGATTGTAAGGGACGGTGGGTGAATCGTCAATCAGCGCCGGCATCCGCGTTCAGCAGCGTCCGCTGTTTGGCCCGGATGAGCGGCCCCAGCGCCCGCCACAGCGGCCCATCCTGCCGCACGCCGCGCCGGTCGAGGTCGCTGCTGGCCAGGATGACCCCGTCGCGGCAGCGCGCCGTCAGCCCGCGGATGATGCGCGTCAGTAGCTCATTGCGCACGGCGAAGTCCTCATCCATTGTCCATAGCTCCTCCGGCGGCCGGCTCTGCACCAGGACGAAGGCGTTGCTGAGCGGCTGGCGGGGGATATCCCACCAGCCCTGCGCCGCCGTCTCCAGCCACACCTGCACCCGCGCCGGCTCGCCGGCCAGCAGGTAGGCGTAGATGGTGGACAGGACGACGCCGTTGGGGTCGGGCGGCTCGCCCCAGTCGGGCGGGTTGGCCGTGACGAGGCCCTGATTGACGGCGTCGATGAAGGTCGCGCCGATCTCGGCCTCGCTGGTCAGACCTATGGCGGGGGCGGCCTTGCGCAGGCGCGCCGCCGCCCGCACCAGCCAATCGAGCACGGCCGCGCCGGCCAAATCTGGCTCCGGCCGGAAGTGAGGCTGGGATAGCAGTTCGTTGAACAGGCTGTGCAGGAAGGTGTCCACGCTCTCGCCGTAGCCGCGCCCGGCCAGCCACACACGCAGCTCCTCCACCAGCCGCACGCTCGGCTCGCCGGCGCGCTCCACGATGCGCGGCGGCAGCGTCTCGGTCGGGGCCAGGTCGGGGCCGTCGGGCCGGTAGAGGTGATCGACCAGGAGTTGGGCGCGGGCCGGGTCCAGCCCGTCGATGCTGAGCGTCAGCGCCTCGGCCACGTCGTAGGGCGCGGGGTGGATGCCCCAATCGGGGTGGGCCAGCGCTAGCCAGGTCAGCCAGGCGCGCACGCGCGGCTCCTCGCGCGGGCTGGTGCGGCGGCGCAGCAGCCGGTAGGGCAGCCCCGCCTCGCGCAGGGCCTGGGTCAGCATGTAGCGCAGCGCGCCGTCCATGTAGGGCACGATGATGGCGATGTCGCGTGGGGCGACGCCCTGATCGTAGACCAGATGGTGCAGCGCCGGGGCCAGGTTGTTGACCATCTCGCGCCGGTAGCGCCCACCGATTACGTCCAGGATGCGCGCCTCGGCCCCCGCCGTAGGCAGTTGTGTGTGGCCCAGAAAGTTCTCCACTTGATTGCCCAGCAACGCCATATCGGCCGGCGCGACGAAGCCCTCGGTGAACTCATAGACGTGGTCAAAGCGTGTGCGCAGCCCCTCCGCGCCGTGGGGGTCGGCGGACAGGAAGCGCTTGTAGCCCGCCGCAGCGTCGGCGGCGACGGCTGTGGTCTGCGTCTCGCTCATCAGGCCGGTTACGAAGTTCTGGCCGGCCGGCGTCTGCTCCTCCAGGTTGTCCACCAGCAGGTGGCGGTAACGCTCGCGGAAGTAGCGGTGGAATTCGGGGTGGCGCACCAACTGCGTGTCGAACACCTCGACCATCAGCGACAGATCGAGCAGGCTGTTCTCCAGGCATTGGCGGCGAAAGGCGCGGGCGGCCGTGGCGGCGTCATCCAGGTGCAGCCGGCGCTCCGCCTCGCCCGACCAGGTGCGCGACTGGCGGGAAATGGCCTCTTCCAGCGACAGGGCGTTGAGCGCGGCGCGGTTGAGCGTGTCGAGCAGCTGGCTGACGATTTGCTGCGGCCGCAGCCGCAGGTTAGCGAACGCCCCCTGGCCCAGCAGCGGCGTCACCACGCGCCACATGAGCACCTGGGCCAGATCGTAGCTGAGGAAGGCCGGCGGTTGGTAGGGGCGGGCGAAACCGGCATCGCGGGCCACCAGCGGCCAGAAGAGCGACACCATGCGCCGGGCCAACTGGGTGTAGTTGGTGACGTTGAGCTCGGCGAAGGGGCCGAGCCCGGAGGCGCGGACGGCCTCCAGGAAGGCGTCGCGGTGTTCCGGCTCGGCCACCAGGGCGAGGATGGTGTAGGCCGGCTCTCCCCCGCGCAGCAGCCGCAGGAGCCGCTCGTGCAGCGCCGTCGTCTTGCCCGTCCCGGCCGGGCCGTAGAGGAAGCTCGTGCCGCTGGCCGTCGCCGCTTCGAGTTGTAAGGGTGTGAGAGTTTGTAGATTCACAGTTGTCAGTTGTCTGTGGTCAGTGGTCAGTATGCAGTGGGCACTGAATACTGACCACTGACAACTGACCACTAATTACTGACCACTAGAGTTGTCTATAGCGCAGCCGCACCGCCCCCAACTGAATCACGTCCCCGTCGGCCAGTTGCAGGCCGTACTCGGGAACCTGACGGTCGTTGACGTAGGTGCCGCTGGTGCTGCCCGCGTCGTAAATGCGGTAGCGGTTGCCCTCCAGCCGCAGGACGGCGTGAGCGCGGGAGACGGTGAGGTCGTCGCGGAAGGCGATCTGGCTGAGGGCCGGGGAGCGGCCGATGCGCACCTCTGGGTCGCGCAGCGTCAGTTCGTCGGCCATGATCGTCTGCGCCTCCAGCACGTCAAGGTGGGCCATAACGAACGGCTTCTCGTGCAGGCCCGTCTTCATAAAATCGACCTCGCCCATCACGTCTACGCCCTGGGCGGGCGTGGGCGTGGGCGGGTAGTCGGCCGGCGGGCCGCCGCGCCGGCGGCGGCGCGGTGTGCCGGCCGGCCGGCCCTGGAGCGAGCGCCACAGGAAGTAGCCCAACACGCCCAGCGCCAGCACCGCTAGCAGCCCTAACAGCCACAGCGGGTTGAAACGGAAGCCGGCCGGCTGGAGTTCTTCGGGAACCTGCACCTCGTCCCCCTGGGTCACGGTGATGATGACCGGCGCGCTGACAGAGGTGAGGCCCTGGCTGTCCGTGACGGCG
>NZ_JAYRVJ010000140.1:0-11725 GCF_041918635.1 Promineifilum sp. (SeqCode) | reverse complement strand
GAAGACGTTGAGTTGGGCCACGTCGCGCCACGTCGTCAGGTACGGGTTGCGGCCGTTGGCATAGATCATGGCGCCGGCGCGGAAGAAGCGGTGGGGCGAGTCGGCCAGGTCTTCGGCCGTGCCGTGGATGAAGTACTCCGGGTGGTCGGTGACCCACGGGTGGTCGAGGGCAATGTGGTTGGGCACAAAGTCGAGGACGACGCCGACGCCCCGCGCGGCCAGTTCGGCCCGGGCGGCCGCCAATCCCTCCGGCCCGCCAATGGACGCAGCGACCACGTAGCGCCGTACCGCGTAGGGCGAGCCGGCGATGTCATCGACCGTCACGTCGGGCAGGACTTCGGCCATCGTCTCGCGTTGGATGCCATTCTCCAGGACAATGGCGCGCGCGGCGGGGCTGCGCTCCCACACACCCATGAACCAGATGGCGTTGAAGCGGAAGCCGGCCAGATCGTCCCATACCTCGGCCGGCACGTCGCCCAGCGTGACCGGACGTCCATAGCGGCGGCTCAACTCGCGCAGCCAGAGTAGGGTATTGATCTCATAGATAACCGGGCGAGGCGGCAAGACGACGCCTGTCGGCCCCGTCGGCTGGCTATCGCTCTGGTTGGGCGGCATGGCAGCTCTCCTGGTGAGATGATGGTATTCTGCCCCACGCGGGCGGAACGCGCAACTACCGCCTACGGCGTCACGCGAAAACGCTGCATGAGCGTGTCCAGAGCGAAGCCGAAGCCGCCGAGGAGGCTCAGGATCGCCAACAGACCTAGGACAATGGTGAGATAGAAGGCCAACGGTAGAAGGAGCGTGCGCCAGCCGCGCAGCTGATGGGCGGCGGCCGCGCCCAGCCAGACGGCAAACGCGCCCAGTACGTTGGCAGCGATGAGCGCCGGCGTCTCCAGGATGGGGATCAGCCGTAGCAGGTGGATCAGCGCGATCGCTTGCGTGAAGCCCAGGACGCGAAAGGTTTGGGCAAACGTTGCCCGACCGCGCAGGATGTGTCCCGCTGCCTGCAAGATAGCTACCCCCAGCAACCAAACCCCATAGCGCCCCAGGAAAAACAGCGTGAAACCCGCTACGCTGGTGTGGGCGCTATCAAAGGAATAGCTGATGAGCAGGCCGACTAAACTGATGAGCAACGCCGGGCCGGTCATGGTTCTATCGGCGGCGATGACGCGGTAAGCGGCGCGGTCGAGAGTGGCCGCGCGGAGCGCCAGCCTCAGCCAGTCGCCGACCCTCCTCAACCCGGCCAACAAGTTAGCCAAAGACCAATCGTCGGCGGGCGCTTCCACCTCAACCGGCGGCGGCGCGGGCAAATCGCGCCGCGCGTTGAGCAGGGCGAAGAGATCTGTGGCGCAGCGCGTTGGCGGCACAACCATGTCGGCCGGGTGAAGCAGGAAGCTATCCGTCTGCTCCCCGCCCAGCCCGCCGTGGTTGCCGATCAACTCCTCCATGGCCGCTACCGTGCCGTCGGGGTAGAGGGTGCTGATGGCGATCAGGTCGCCGGCGCTGGGGAAGTCGGCCACGCGCCGCAACTGCCAGGCGCGCACGTCCACATCGCCGTAGGCCGCCAGCGGGTCGTCACCGGCGATCTCGCCGCTGTGGAGGTTGCGCGCGCCGTCCTTGCCGAAGACGATGGGCACGCCGTCGTCGTCGGTTGCCACCACCAGGCCGACCCCCTCGTGCCCGATGACCGCATCGACCAGATCGGGGAAAGCCGCATTCAGTTCGCTTACGGTCGCGCGCCGGGGGAAGGCGTGAAAGTATATCTGTGCCAAGTTGCCGCTGCCGCAGAAAGTGACGTCGGCTGCGGCTTCCGGCGCGGCCTCGCCGTCCCGGTCGACGACGGCCCTTTCGGCGGCGCGTTTCATGCGCCTCGTCGCCGCCTTGCCAACCATGCCGCCCATGTTCTCCCCCTCAATGTTGCCCAGTTCGGCGGCCATGGCGATGACCGACAGTGAACCGTCGTCGCCGCCGGCCGTTTCGTGGACAACTGTGCCGGTGGGCATCCGCTCCTGGATGAACTGCTTCAGCGTGTAACCGTAGCGCATCAGGAACGTCGCGCCGAACGACTGGCCGTGGTCGGACAGCAGCAGGAACTCGTAGGGGCGCGGCGCTTTGGTCTCAATGGTTTCCAGCAGCGCGCCAATGAACCGGTCATAGCCGCGCAACGTGCCGAAAGCGTGCTTCGACCACGGGCCGGAGTGGTGGGCGACCTCGTCGTAGCCGGGCCAGGTGGCGTAGATGGCCGGCTCGCCGCGGACGATCTGCATCATGGTCAGGAAGCCCGACACCTCGCGCATGAACACAGTCGTGACCGCGCGCACGAAGGGGTAGGCGCCGTGCAGGCGATTGAGGCGCGGCTGGACGCCGCCGGCCACGTCGCGCAGGTATTGCCACACCTCCAGCAGCGCCTCGCCGATGAACGTGCCGATGACGCGCATGAAGAAATTGGGGTTCAGCAGCAGGGTGTACACGTCGCGGGCGCGGGCGCGCTTCTGGTCGGCCGTGCCGCCGCGCAGATCGGACGCGGTTAGCAGCGACAGCATGGCGTCGCCGTTGACCATGTTGTTGACGCTGGCCCCGCCGCGCAGCAGCCCGTTGCCGTTGGCGTAGCGGCCGTTGATCTCCGCCGCGTCCTTGCTGGACACGTAGAGCTTGCCCTGCGCTTTGTCATACCAGCGGAAGGCGGGAATATCGTGGTTGTCGCCGAAGAGGATGCCCGACTGGCAGGCCGAGGTCTGTGAGGGCAGGCCGCAATCCGTCCGCGACAGGACGTAGCCGCGCTCGTCGATCAACTTCTGGACGTGGGGCATGTAGCCCTGGGCCAGCGCCCGGCGCAGATGGTGGTAGCTGAGGCCGTCGATCTCCAGCAAGACCAGGCCGCGGGTCGGATTGGGCGGCAACTCCTGGCGCTGGCGGCCCAGCCGGCGCTGGATGACACCCTCGTAGAAATCGCCCTCACTATCGACGTTTAGCACACTCATCACAACCGAGGTCATGAGCGATAGCAGCACGCCGCCGATGATGGCCGCCAGCCAGCTGTTGACTTCCAGGGCTGGATTGAGCAGGAAGGCGGTCAGCCGCAGCGTGATGGCGTTCACGAAGAAGCCGACGATGAACAGGGCGATGAAGCCCAGGGGCATGGCCAGCAACAGGATCGCCGGCCGGATGAGCAAGTTCGCCAGACCCAGGACGAAGGCCGCCCCCGCGGCCACTTCCAGCGGCAACAGGTCGCCAACCCGATTGAGATTCAGGCCGGGCAGCAGCCAACTGGTCAGCAGCAGCGCCAGCGCGCTGACCACCCAGACGACGAAAAAGCGGACGATGAAGCCGAAAACTCCTCGTAAGGCGGCCATGTTTCCTCCGATGTAACCAGGCGGCTTCGCCTCGCTGTAACAAAGCACTCTCGTGATCGGTATTTTACCAGAGAAAAGCGCCGGTCGTCTATCCGCAAAGACCTGACAGGTGGGCGGCCACAGGCGCTTTAGCAGAAACGAAACCTGTGGCCGCCCACCTGTCAGGTCTTCACTACGCTTGCGTGCCGAAACGCCCCAACCCAGATACACTCCCCCATGGCGCGTCCCCACCGACACCGCCGCACACACTGACCTACTGACCCACTGACCACTGCTTACTGCCCCATGTCTCCCATCACCCCCCTTTCTTTTCTGTCCGGCTTTGCCCTGAGCATCGTTATCGCCGCGCTGGCCTACCGGCGCGGCTCACTGTCCCGGTCGGGCGCGGTCGGCGCGCTCATCGTCGGCACGCTCATCTTCGGTCTGGGCGGCTGGGTGTGGGGCGTGGCGCTGGCCGTCTTCTTCATCAGTTCCAGCGCCCTGTCGCACTTCAAGGAGCGCGAGAAGGCGGCCGTGGCCGAGAAGTTCGAGAAGGGCCATCGCCGCGACATCGGCCAGGTCTTCGCCAACGGCGGGCTGGCCGCGCTCATCGCCGCGCTCAGCGCCATCGTGCCGGAGCGCGTTGCTCCGGCCGAACTGTGGTTCTTCCTGTTCATCGGCGTCATGGCGACGGTGACGGCCGACACGTGGGCCACCGAATTGGGCACGCTGAGCAAGGCCGCGCCCCGGCTCATCACCAACGGCCGCGTCGTCGAGGTGGGCACATCGGGCGGCGTGTCGCTCCTGGGCACGGGCGTGTCGCTGGCCGGCGGGCTGCTCATCGGGCTGACGGTGGGGCTGCTGGCGGCCGTGTCCGGGCAGATGGTGTGGAGCGCGGCGCTGCCCGTGGCCCTGATCGGCGCGCTCAGCGGCACAGTCGGTTCGCTACTGGATAGCCTGATGGGCGCGACGGTGCAGCAGATCTACTACTGCGACACTTGCCAGAAGGAGACGGAGCGCAAAGTCCACCGTTGCGGCACGACCACGCGGCGGCTGCGGGGGCTGGCCTGGTTCAACAACGACCTGGTCAATCTCTTGTCGTCGCTGGGGGGCGGGCTGGTGACGCTGCCGCTGGCGTGCTTGCTATTTTAGGGAAAAGGGAATCCACAGATTTCGCGGATTACGCAGATTTATAGACGCTCGTTGTAGCGCGGGTTGGCAGCCCGCCTCTTCCGTCGCCAGACGCGGGATACCATCCCGCGCTACAAGCAGGTAGTCAATTATTCGTAGCGAATCGTGTATTTTGAACCAGCGTTCTTAACACAAAGTCCACAGTTCATAACGATTTCCGCCCCTCTTGCCGCCAATCTTCCCGTCAAGTGAAGTTCTCGCCGACCGCCTGCGTTTATAATGCAGAATGAGGTCAGTAATGTTGGAACCCGACCAGCTTCTGCGGCAGACCGGCGCCGACAGCCAACTTTTGGCGGCTTCGCTGCTGGATCATCACTTTGCCGCGATTCGCCGGCTGGCGCTCTCCATCCTGCATGACGAAGACGAGGCTGATGACGTGGCCCAGGAAACCTTTATCACCGCCCTACGCCGGATTGACCGCTACACGTCGGGCACGAACATGAAGGCGTGGCTCTCGGCCATCACCGTCAACCTCAGCCGCGACAAGTTGCGCCGCCACAAGGCTCGCCAGCGGTGGCACGAACTGTGGGGCGGCGCGCAGCGGTCGGCTGCGAGCCGGTCGCGCAGCCTGGAAAACCGCCAGGTATACAAGGAGGCCAATTCGACCCTGTGGCGGGCCGTCAACGAGCTGGATGAGAAGCACCGCCTGCCCGTCATCCTGCGCTACGCCAACGGCTACTCCGTGCGCGAGGTCGCCGACGCCCTGAGCATACCGGAAGGCACGGTTCACTCCCGGCTGCACCACGCCCACAAGCGGCTGGCGCAAACGCTGACCGCGACGGACACCGAAGCTCTGGTGAAGGAGCTACTCAATGACTAACCTGTCGCACGAGCAAGCCCGCCGCTGGATTCAGGACTCGCATCTGGCGGAAGAGGATCGGCTGGCGCTGCGCCAACACCTCGTCAGTTGTGACGAATGCCGCGCCTACGCCGCCCTGCACGTTCACATGCTGCGGAACCTGCCGCTCGAAGCGGCGCGCAGCCGGCCGACGGCCGAACAGCGGCGCGCCATACTGGCCGCGGCTGGCCGGCCATCGCCCCTGCGCTACATCTGGCGGCCACTCGTCTCGACGGCCGGGATGGCGGCGCTGCTGCTGTTCATCGCCGGGCTGTGGTTGACCATGCGTCCGGAGCAGGGGACGCGCCCGGTCGTGCCCGACGCGCTGGCGACGCGGTTGGCCCCCTTCATGACCCTGCCAACGCGCGCGCCGACGCCCGACCCGCGCGGACGGTACGTCATCGCTGCCGTGCCCGCGCCGTCGCTGGCCGGCAACGCCATCGGCGAGCCGCTGGAGCAGCAGGTAGTCGTCTATCTGCCGCCGTCCTATGACAACGGCGACCGGCGCTACCCGGTTGTGTATGCCCTGATATCGGGCTTCCTGAGCAGCGGCGGCAATCGGTATGAGCAGTTGGGCGCGTATGCCCGGTCGGCCATGAACCTGGCGCGGCAAGGTAGCCTGGAACAAGAGGTGATCGTGGTCGTGCTCGATCCGATTAACAGCCTGAATATGCTGAATCACTTCGTTCAGTCGCCGGTGACCGGTGACTGGGAAAGCTACCTGACCGACGACCTGGTCGCCTACGTGGACGGCCACTACCGCACACTACCGTCGGCCGAATCGCGCGGCCTCCTGGGCGAGGATTACCATGGATTGCCGGCGCTCCTGGCCGCCGTGAATCATCCCGACGTGTTCAGCGCCGTCTATCTCCGGCAGCCGTTCGTGCTCAACCCGGGGAGGCTGGAACAAAGTGTGATGATGACGCCGATAGCGCGTTCGGCCGTGATTAACCTGTTAGATGAGATAGCGAAGCTGCCGCCTCAAGCGGGGCTGGCTCTGATGCGAGATCGTCTGGGAGACGTGAGTATGCCCGGCGGCGCGCACGCAGCGATTAGTTATGGAATGGCTTACGCGGCAAAGTCCGAGGGCACGGCGCCTTACTTCGAGTATCCCTACCAAGACGCCGACGGACAGCCAGACCCGGACATCTGGCGCCGATGGGAAAGCGGCCTGAGTGACCTCCCAGAGAAGTTGCAACCGCACCTGGAGACGCTGCGCAACCTGGAGATCGCTGTTTCTTCTGTGGAGGGTCCGGCGGCGCACATGAGCGCTTCCAGTAACGACCCGGCCTACTTATCAGAGCAATTGACAACTGTTGACGTTCCGCACGCCTTCAACGTGCTAGACAAGCAGTCTCTTGAAGAATTCGGCGAGGACATCCTCCCGTTCTTCTCAGAGGTTCTCGCCTCTGAGCCATAACGTGTCGAACCCTGGCGCGGCCTGACCGCCGCGAACCGGCAACCGAATCACTCGCTGTCACGGAATGATGCGCACATTCCGAACGGTATCGGCTTGCCACTCGCCGGACAGTCGAGCCGGGTGAGATGGGTAGCTACCAACCATTCGTCTATCAAGTGTGATGTGGATGTGTAAGTGCATGTCAGTGGAGGTTACAGTGAACAAGAAGGTTTCTCTCGTGCTATTGGTCTTGCTGATCTTCGCGGCGACCGCGTCCTTCGTCGGCGCGGCCCCCGCCGCCGATACCCGGCCGCTCGCCGTCACCATCGGCTATGAGAGCGCGCTCAATTCGGGCGACACGGATGGGCTGGCGGCCCTGTTCGCCGACGGCGGCGTGCTCATCGACGGCATTGGCGGCGATCCCGTCGCCGGGCGCGCGGCCATCCGCGACGCGCTGGCCGCCCAGTTGGGGCCGAACCGCTCCTTTGACGTGGTCTGGGCCAACATGTCCGGCAATCAGGTCACGCTGATCGTGGACATCGCCGACCGCGGTGTGGTCTGGGGCCGGCAGACGCTGCGGATGACGGTGGAGGATGGGTTGATCCGGTCGCTGGAACCCATTGCCTTCCGTATCCTGTTCTAGTCCGAACGCTCGTGCTTGGGCGGCAGGTGCGACGCGCTTCCCGAAGTGCGTCGCGCCTGGCGTCAACTTGCTGGTTGACGCTGGTTTGACGCTCCGTTGACGCCCTTTCATTAATTTGTAGGAGTTAGAGGACAAAACCAACTTTCCCGTGGAGTAAAAAATGAAAGGTAACAAGCGATTCACCTGGATTCTGATTTGTGTTTTCCTGCTGGTGTTCGGCATCGCATTGACCGGCTGTGGCGCGGACGTGCCCGCGGCCGCAGTCGCCCAGCAGGCGACGCAGCCCTCGGCCCAGGAGGCCGCCGCGCCCGCCGCGGAGCCGACCGACGCCCCGGCGGCCGAGTCACCCACCGCCGCGCCGACACAGCTCCCAGAGCCAACCGCGGAAGCGACAGCCGAGCCGGAGCCTGTTGCCCAGATTGGGCCGGAGGCGGGCGCGTGGCAGACGTGGGTCATCGAGTCGGGCAGTCAGTTCCGCCTCGACGCCCCGCCGGACGAGACGGCGACCGCGGCGGAGATCGAAGAGCTGGCGGCGATGGCCGCGGAGCGGGACGACGCCGCGCTGGGCCAGATCGCCTACTGGAACGCCGGCCCGCCGGCCTACCGCTGGAACCAGATCGCCCTGGCCGCCATCAACAAGCGGGCCATGCCCGCGCCGATGGCGCTGCGCGACCTGGCCCTGCTCCACGCCGCCATCTACGACGCGACGGTGGCCGCGTGGGACAGCAAGTACACCTATAACCGGCCGCGCCCAGCCGCGGTCGAGCCAACGCTGGAGACGGCCATTCCCAGCCCGGCCGGCCCGTCGTACCCGTCAGAGTACGCCGTCACCGCCGGGGCGGCCGCGGCCGTGCTGGCCTGGCTCTTCCCGGACGACGCGGCGGCCTTCGAGGCGCAGGCCGAGGAAGCGGCGCGGTCGCGGCTGCTGGCCGGCGTCGAGTATCCCAGCGACGTGGCGGCCGGCCTGGAGTTGGGCCGGCAGGTGGCGGCGCTGGTCATCGAGCGGGGCATGGCCGATGGCTCCGACGCCCCCTGGACGGGCAGCGTGCCGACCGAAGCGGGGCACTGGACGGGCGAAAACCCGGCGCTGCCCGCCGCCGCCACGTGGCAGACGTGGGTGCTGGCGTCGCCCGACCAGTTCCGGCCCGCGCCGCCGCCGGCTTACGACTCGGAACAGCTGGCGGCCGAGATGGACGAGTTGCGCGCCTTCGAGCGGACGCCGGTCACCAACGCCAAGGCCGCGTTCTGGGAGTTCGCCGCGGGCGGGCGTTACCTGCACTGGTACTGGAACGACGTGGCCGACCGGCTGGTGCTGGAGGCGGGGCTGAACGACAACGCCCCCCGCGCCGCGCGGGCCTACGCTTTGACCAACATCGCCGGCTACGATGCCATGGTCGCCTGCTGGGACGCCAAGTACGAATACTGGGCCATCCGGCCGTCGCAGTTCGACCCGACGTTCCAAACGGTGTTCACCACACCCGGCCATCCGAGCTACCCGTCGGCCCACTCCTGCATGTCGTCGGCCATGGCCGGAACGCTGGCCCATCTGTTCCCCACCGCCGCCCCGATGGTCACAGCGCTGGCAAATGAGGCGGGCGAGTCGCGCATCTGGGCCGGCATCCACTTCCGCAGCGACGTGGACGCGGGCCTGGCGCTGGGCGAGGACGTGGCCGAAGCGGTGGTCGCCCACGCGGCGGCCGACGGCGCGGAGTAGGCAAGCGGGCCGGACGGCCGGCTCCCTCTGAACTGATTACGCCATTTGGGGTCGCATCATCCCGGAAGCCTGGCGCTTCCGGGATGACGCTTTAGCGGGTGAGATCGGCCTGAGCCGCGGAAACAGGCGCGGTGGCTCTCAAGCGGAAGCGTGCGGGCCGACCCAGCGGTAGAAGTCGATGACCAGCTCCTCCGGCCCGGCGATAAGGGCCGACTCGGTGCCCCAATCGGTGCGCGTCGGCTCCATGAGCACCTCCACGCCCAGACTTCGCGCCCGTTCCAGCAACTCGCGCACATCGTCCACCTGGAAGTGCAGAATGACGCCGGAGACGGGCCGCACGGGGACGAGCGCCGCCGGGCTGAGCATGATGGTTACGTCGCCGGAGTCGAGTTCGGCGAAGTTGTCGTCGCTGACGCGCACTTCCAGGCCGACGACCGCTTCAAAGAAGGCCACGGCGGCCGGCACGTCGCGGACGATGAGGTCGAGGTTGTCGAATTTGGGCATGGCCGGCGAGTATAGCCGTTGTGCCGGTGCGACGCACTGTCTGAAGTGCATTGCAGCTATTCGGGCAGCGTCACCGTAAAAGCGCTGCCCCGCCCGCGCCCGGCGCTCTCCACCGCCACGCCGCCGCCGTGGGCCTCGACGACCGCCTTGACGATAGCCAGCCCCAGCCCCGCGCCGCCTGCCTCCCGGTCGCGGGCCTCGCCGGCCCGGAAGAAGCGATCGAAGACCTGCGGCAAATGCTCGGCGGCGATGCCCTCGCCGTCGTCGCGGACGATGATCTCGGCCGCCGCGCCGCGCCGGGTGACAGTCACGAGGATGTGGCCGCCGGCCGGGGTGTGGCGCACGGCGTTCCACAGCAAGTTCTGGAGCGTCTGCCGGATGCGCGCGACGTCCACGACGACTGTGGGTGAGGGGCCGAGCAGTTCCACGCGCAGTTCGATTTGTTTGGCCGCGGCCAGGGGGCGAAAGACCCCGGCCGCCTCCTTCACCAGCGCGCCTAGATCGGCCGGCTGGCGGTCCAGCGGCAGTTGGCGCGCTTCGGCCAGGGCCAGCTCATGCAGATCGTTCACCAGGCGGGCCAGGTGATCGGTCTGGTCGAGCAGGCGCGACATCTCCTCCTGGTTGAGCGGGTAGACGCCGTCGAGGATGGCCTGCAAGTTGCCGCGCAGGACGTGCAGCGGATTGCGCAGTTCGTGGGCCACGTCGGCCAGCAGTTGCCGGCGCAGCGACTCCGCCTGTTCCAGCTCGCCGGCCATCTGGTTGAACGTTTCGGCCACGGCGCGCACCTCCGCGCTGCCCCGCGGGCGCACGCGATAGCTCAGGTCGCGCCCGGCGATGGCCCGCGCGCCCTCGGCCAGGTCTTGCAGCGGGGCCAGCAGCATGCGGCTTAGCACAATGCCCCCCACCGTGCCGACGACCGCGGCCAGCAGCAGGGTGCGGCTCAAGAAGAGGCGCATCCCCTCCTCAATACGCATCTGAAGCTCGGCCTGGAAGTCGGGCGGCAGCGCTTGCAGCAGCGCCTCCAACTCCCCCGTCAACTCCGGCGACGGCCGGAAGCGAATGCCGACGGCAAACGTCAGGAAGACGACGATCAGCACGATGCCGCTAATGACCAGCGCGAACCGCACCCACAGCCGGTTCATACCACCCCCTCCGCCAACCGATACCCCACCCCATACACCGTCTGAATGTAGACCGGGTTGGCCGGGTCGGCCTCGATCTTCTGGCGCAGGTTGCGGATGTGGCTGTCCAGGGTGCGCTCGACCCCCTCGAAATCCACGCCCAGGCCACGACGCATGAGTTCCCCGCGCGTCAGGACATAGCCGGCTTGCTCCATGAGCACGTGCAGCAGGTTGAACTCCGTCGGCGTCAACTCCACCGGCCGGCCGCCGACGTGCACCTCACGCCGCCGCACGTCCAACTCCAGCTCGCCGGCGCGCAGGGTTGGGGCCGCGCCGCCGCCCTGCGGGCGCAGCCGCGCCCGCACCCGCGCCACCACTTCGCGCGGGTTGTAGGGCTTGGTCACGTAGTCGTCCGCGCCCAGTTCCAGGCCAACGATCTTGTCGGTGTCGTCCACCCGCGCCGTCAGCATGATGATGGGGATGTGGGCCAGCGCCGGATCGCCGCGCACCAGCCGGGTGATGTCCCAGCCGTCGCGGCCGGGCAGCATCAAGTCGAGCAGGAGCAAATCGGGGCGCTCGCGGCGGATCATGTGGATAGCCGTCTCGCCGTCGTGGGCGGCCAGCACCTCGAAGCCCGCCTGCTCCAGATAGGCCCGAATCAGCCGCACGACCTCGCGGTCATCGTCAACGACGAGGATTTGACGCATGGTTGCCTTATTATGGGGAAAGAGCTCACGCAAAGCACGCAAAGAAGCAAAGGACGCAAAGAAGAGAACAGTTCTTTTTGCGCTCTTTGCTTCTTTGCGTGCTTTGCGTGAGCTTCTTCTTACTCGTACCGAAGTGCCTCAATCGGCCGCAGCCCCGCCGCCCGCCAGGCGGGATAGATGCCGAAGACGAGGCCGACGGCGGTGGCGAAGCCCGTCGCCAGCAGCACCGTGCCCGCGTCGACGGCGGCGTTCAGGTCGATGGCGCGGCCGGCTACG
>NZ_JAYRVJ010000139.1:0-6584 GCF_041918635.1 Promineifilum sp. (SeqCode) | reverse complement strand
TAGGGGAGGGCGCTTCGTCCCCCGACCCTCTCCCCAACCCTCTCCCAAGGAGCGAGGGAGCCGAATCCCCCGCCCGCCGGGAGGGGCTAGGGGAGGGCCCCGTGGGCCGCGTCCTCCTCCTCGACATGGACCCCCAGGGCAACTGCGCCACCGCCCTCGGCATCGACCCCGGCGGGCGCTGCGTCAGCGACCTCCTGGCCGGCCGCGCCACCCCGCGCGAGACCATCATCCCCGACATCCCCCGCGAGCGCGGCGGCACCGGCCGGCCCGGCCTCTTCCTCATCCCCGCCACCGAGCGGCTGGTCGAGGCCACCGAGGAGTTGCTCATCCGCGACTTCCAGGCCTACCGCCGCGGCCGGAACGGGGGTGGGGGGCTGGACGACGTGCTGCTCGACCGCCTCGGCCCCCTGCGCGCCGCCTTCGCCTACATCGTCATCGACTGCCCCCCCTCGCTGGGCAGCCTGACCACCGCCGTCTACCGCTTCGCCGACCGGGCCATCGTCCCCGTCCGCACCGCCATGCTCGACGCCGCCGGCGCGGCCCAGCACACGGCCATGATCAACGACCTCCAGCGCGACGGCCTCGATATCACCGTCAGCGTCATCCTGCCCACCTTCTTCGAGCCGCGCCAGATCCTCGCCCGGCAGGTGTATCAGGACCTGGTGGACAAATACGGCCGCTCCCGCGTCGCCATCCCCATCATCCAGAGCGTCGTCGTCCAGCAGAGCCAGGCCGCCGGCGGCCAGACGCTCTTCGAGTACCCGCCGGCCGAAGCCAGCCCGGCCACGGCGGCGTATCAGCGGCTCATTGACCGGCTCTATACGGAGTAATCATCCGCGGATTGGGCAGATTTGAAGAAGTTCACGCAAAGAACGCCAAGCGTGCCAAGAACGCAAAAGGCTCTTCTTGGCGTCCTTTGTGACCTTGGCGCTCTTTGCGTGAGCTTCTTAATCTGCCCAATCTGCCTAATCTGCGGATAACCCTTCTGGAAACAACCATGAGCGACGACTCCCTCGACTTTCTCGACAACCTCGAACGCCAAACCGCCGAGCGCCCGGCGCGCAAGGGGCGGGGGCGCGACTTCAGCACCGGGCTGGAGCGCGTCACCCACCAGGACGCCGAACGCGCCACCGGCGGCAAGCGTATGGCCGGCCGCCACCTGCGCTACACCGTCTACCTGGCCCCGGAGAGCGTCACCCGCCTCAAGGAGATCGCCGCCGCCATCGGCCTCAGCCAGGCCGAGACGGCGCGCTGGTTCGTGGAGCACATGATCGCGCTCTACGACGCCGGGCTGCGGCCGGAGACGGAGGTGGCCGTGGTGCGGCGGCGGTTGAAGCGGGAATAAACCCACCACGGATTTTCGCGGATGGGGCGGATGAAGAACAGAGTGGTTAAGGACTTTGGATTAGTTTAACTATGAATAGGTAACAGGGGAGAGGCGGCGGGGTGGGGAGATCGCACGCCAGGTACGCCAAGCACACAAAGAAGATTTATCTTTTTGCGTACTTGGCGTACCTGGCGTTCTTCGCGTGAGATCTTTCTTAATCTGCGTAATATGTGAAATCTGTGGATTCTTCTCTCTTTCTTCGCATAAGTGAACGTGCCTATCGCGCTTTTTGTGATATAAATACCCATCGGGGGACGAGAGGCAGGTCACGCGACGAACGTTCATGAGCAAAAAAGGCCTGACCGAACAAGAGATCCGCAGCCGCTACATTCGCCCGGCCCTCGTCGGGGCAGGGTGGGGGGCGGCCGACATCCGCGAAGAGTACTACCTCACCGACGGTCGCATGCACGTCGCCGGCGAGACAGCCACCCGCGGCGAACGCAGCTTCGTCGACTACCTGCTCCTCCACCGCCACGTCCCCCTGGCCGTGGTCGAGGCCAAGGACAACCGCCACGCCGTCGGCGGCGGCCTGCAGCAGGCCCTCCGCTACGCCGAGCTCCTCGACGCTCCCTTCGCCTACAGCTCCAACGGCGACGGCTTCATCGAGCATTGCCGCCTGCCCGCCGCCGGCCCCATCGAGCGCGAGCTGCCCCTGGCCGCCTTCCCCGCGCCCGACGACCTCTGGGCGCGCTACACCGCCGCCCACGCCCTCACCCCCGAGACGGCCGCGCTCATCACCCAGCCCTACTACCGCGAGCGCGGCGGCAAGACGCCCCGCTACTACCAGGAGGTCGCCATCCAGCGCGCCCTCAACGCCGTGGCCGGCGGCCAGCGCCGCCTGCTGCTCGTCATGGCCACCGGAACCGGCAAGACCTTCACCGTGGCCCAGATCATGTGGCGTCTCTGGAAAGCGGGGCGCGTCGGTCGCATGCTCTTCCTGGCCGACCGCAACTTCCTCATCGACCAGGCCAAGACCAACGACTTCAAGCAGTTCGCCGACGTGATGACCAAGATCACCGGCCGCGTCATCGACAAATCCTACCAGCTCTATCTGGCCCTCTACCAGGGCGTCTCCGGCTCCGAAGAGTGGCACAACGTCTACCGCCAGTTCTCGCCCGACTTCTTCGACCTGGTCGTCATCGACGAATGCCACCGCGGCAGCGCCGCCGACGACTCCGCCTGGCGCGAGGTGCTGACCTACTTCGACTCCGCCATCCAGATCGGCCTGACCGCCACGCCCAAAGAGACGGCCTACGTCTCCAACATCGACTACTTCGGCGCGCCCCTCTACACCTACTCCCTGCGCCAGGGCATCGACGACGGCTTCCTGGCCCCCTACAAAGTCCTGCGCGTCAACGTGGACAAAGACGCCCCCGGCTGGCTGCCCGCCCCCGGCCAGACCGACAAGTACGGCCACGTCATCGAGCCGCGCCAATACAACGTCCTCGACTGGGACCGCGCCGTCGTCCTCGAACAGCGCAACGAACTCGTCGCCGAGCGCGTGGCCGACTATCTGCGCGCCACCGACCCCTACGCCAAGACCATCGTCTTCTGCGTCGACATCGCCCACGCCGAACGCCTGCGCCGCTGCCTGGTCAACGCCATCGGCGGCGAGGCCGCCGCCAACCGCCGCTACGTCATGCGCATCACCGGCGACAGCCCCGAGGGCAAGAACGAACTTGACAACTTCATCAGCCCCGAAGAGCGCTTCCCCGTCATCGCCACGACCTCCAAGCTGCTGACCACCGGCCTCGACGTCCAGACGTGCAAGGTCATCGTCCTGGACACCATCATCAACTCCATGACCGAGTTCAAGCAGATCATCGGCCGCGGAACCCGCCTGCGCCCCGACCTGGGCAAGACCCACTTCACCATCATCGACTTCCGCGACGTCACCCGCCTCTTCTATGACCCGGCCTTCGACGGCGACCCGGTGCAGTCGGACGAGTGGCCGGGCGAGCCGCCCGACCTCCCACCCGCCCCCGGCGACGACCCGCCCGAGCCGGCCGAGAAGTCCCCCCAATACGTGGTGGACGACGTGCCCGTCTGGATCGTCCGCGAGCGCGTCCAGTATTACGACCCCACCGGCGCCCTCATCACCCAATCCTTCGCCGACTACAGCCGCGACCGGACGCTGGCCCACTACCGCACGCTCGACGACTTCCTGCAATCGTGGGACGCCGCCGGCCGCAAAAAGGAGCTGATCGTCGAACTCATCCGGCGCGGCGTGCTGCTGGAGGAGCTGGCCCAGCAGGCCGGCGGCGACTACGACCCGTTCGACCTCGTCTGCCACGTCGCCTACGGCCAGCCGCCCCTGACCCGCCGCCAGCGGGCCAGCGCCGTCCAGCGCGACGACGTCTTCACCCGCCACGGCGAGACCGCCCGCGCCGTGCTGGCCGCCCTGCTCGACCGCTACGCCGACAGCGGCATCGAGGCCATCGAGACCGCCGCCGACCCCCGGCTGGGGCGCGAGCTGCTACAGCTGCCCCCCTTCAACCGCTTCGGCACGCCCATGGAGATCGTCCGCGCCTTCGGCGGCCGCGACGCCTACGCCGCCGCCGTCAGCCGCCTGCGCCGCCAGCTCTATCATGTTCACTAACCGCCTGTTGCCGATTAAACACGGATGGGACACGGATGAGACGGATACCACGGATTGAAACCCGCTGTGAAAACGCTTAATCCGTCAAACCCGTTCAATCCGTGTCCCATTCGTGTTTAATTGCCTTGAATAATCATCACCCATGACCATCTCCACCACCATCAAAGCCATCCAGGACGTCATGCGCCAGGACGCCGGCGTCGACGGCGACGCCCAGCGCATCTCCCAACTCGTCTGGATGCTCTTCCTCAAGATGTTCGACGCCAACGAGGAGTACTACGAATGGGAAGAGGGCTACACCTCCCCCATCCCCGACCACCTGCGCTGGCGCCACTGGGCCGCCGACGACGAAGGCATCACCGGCGACGCCCTCCTCAGCTTCGTCAACAACGACCTCTTCCCCGCGCTCAAGGGCCTGGCCTTCGACCGCGACGACGACCCCCGCGGTTACGTCGTCCAGGAAGTGTTCGCCGACTCCTACAACTACATGAAGAACGGCACGCTGATGCGCCAGGTCATCAACCGCATCAACACCATCGACTTCCACCGCGCCGCCGACCGCCACCTCTTCAACGACATCTACGAAAAAATCCTGCGCGACCTGCAGAGCGCGGGCAACGCCGGCGAATACTACACCCCCCGCGCCGTCACCCAGTTCATGACCGACATGACCGCCCCCCGTCTGGGCGAATCGGTGCTAGACCCCGCCTGCGGCACCGGCGGCTTCCTCGTCTGCGCCCTGGAGAGCCTGAAGGCCCAGGCCGCCGACGGCGAACAAAAGCTGGCCGCCGAGCGCCGCCTCGCCGGCGTCGAGAAGAAGCCCCTGCCCCACATGCTGGCCGTGACCAACCTCTTCCTCCACGGCGTCAGCGTGCCCAACGTCGCCCGCGACAACGCTCTGACCCGCCGCCCCTACCGCGCCTATGGCGACGCCGACCGCGTCGACGTGGTGCTGACCAACCCGCCCTTCGGCGGCGTGGAGGAGCCGGGCGTCGAATCCGGCTTCCCCGCCGCCTTCCAGACCAAGGAGACGGCCGACCTCTTCCTGGCCCTCATCATCCACATCCTGCGCGACGGCGGCCGGGCGGCCATCGTCCTGCCCGACGGCTCCCTCTTCGGCGAGGGGGTCAAGACGCGCATCAAGGAGCGGCTGCTGACCGTCTGCAACCTCCACACCATCGTCCGGCTGCCCCACGGCGTCTTCAACCCCTACACCGGCATCCGCACCAACCTGCTGTTCTTCACCAAGGGCGAGCCGACGCGCGAGGTGTGGTACTTCGAGCACCAACTGCCCCCCGGCTACAAGCAGTACACCAAGACCCGCCCCATCACCATCGGCGAATTCGACCTGGAGAAGGCGTGGTGGCACAATCGGGAGGCGACGCCCTACGCCTGGCGCGTCAGCGCCGACGACATCATCGCCCGCCACTACAACCTGGACGTCAAGAACCCCCACGCCGCCGGCGGCGACGACGCCGACCCGGCCGCCCTGCTGGCCCTCTGGCAGCAGCAAGAGGCTGCCGCCGCCGCCGCCCGCGCCGCCCTCCGCGCCGCCCTGGCCGCGTCGCTGGGGGATAGGGAATAGGGGCTAGGGGCTAGGGGCTAGGGAAGAGCGTTGTTCTCTAACCCCTAATCAGAGTCCGCATCCTCAGATGCGCGCGGCGCAACCGGAACCTAATCAGAGTCCGCATCCTCAGATGCGCGCGGCGCTCTGAACGGGCGCAACCGGAAACGATAACGAACGAGCGATGAGTCAGAAACCAGAAACCAGGACAGCGCACTCTTCCCTAGTCCCTAGCCCCTATCTCCTATCCCCTATCACCCTCCTCACCCACTTCGACGCCGCCGCGCGGACGCCGGCCGACGTCGCCCGCCTCAAGCAGCTCATCCTGCAACTGGCCGTGCGCGGCAGGCTCGTCCCCCAAGACCCGAATGATGAGTCTGTGGACGTTTCAATGGCACAGATCGGTAAAGAACGATCTGAACGAGCTTCGGAATTTGGCCTCAGTGCCCCGCCAAGACTTATACAGGATATTGAATATGTTAATGGGCCGAATGAAATTCCTCCGAATTGGCGGTGGGTATCGCTTTCGAGTCTCCTTCTTCATGATCACGGAGGAAAAACCCCATCAAAGAATAACCCGCGCTTTTGGGGAGGCGAAGTTCCGTGGGCAAGTGTAAAAGACCTGAACGACGAAGGTGCTCTCTCCAAAACACAAGACACTATCACGAAGCAAGCTTTGGATGAGAGCGGCGTACCCTTGGTTCCAGCCGGAAATATCATAGTTTGTGTGAGAATGGCAATAGGTCGCATCGCGATTAACCAGATGGATGTGGCTATTAACCAAGACCTGCGAGCCTTCTACCTACCTAAAGCAATCAACAAGGCGTATTTCATTCTTGCATACCGCACCCTGCAAATAGAAGGTTCTGGTATGACAGTCAAGGGTGTTCGCAAGAAAGACCTTCACGACGTACCCTTCCCCCTTCCCCCCACCGCCGAACAACACCGCATCGTCGCCCAGGTCGACCACCTGCTGGCCCAGGCCGACGAACTGGCCGCCCGCCTGGCCGCGGCCGAGACGCAGCGCCGCCGCG
>NZ_JAYRVJ010000138.1:0-1735 GCF_041918635.1 Promineifilum sp. (SeqCode) | reverse complement strand
GCTCATCGCATTCGTGCTCAGCCTGGCCGTGCTCGGTCTGGGCGGGCTGCCGCCGTTGGTGGGCTTTATGTCCAAGTGGCAAATTCTTGTCGCCGGGGCGCAGACGCGCGACGTGGTGATCCTGGTCGTGCTGGTCGTGGCAGCGCTGAACAGCGTCCTGTCGCTGGGCTACTACGCGCCGCTGGTTAACCGGCTCTACCGGCGCGAACCGGCGGCGCTCGTCGCCAACGGCCGGGCCATCCCCCTGGCGATCACCGCGCCGCTGCTGCTGCTGGCGGCGGCCATCGTCGTATTGGGCATGCTGCCCATGCTGGCCGGCTGGCTGACCATTCCCGCGGCGGCGGACTTGCTGTCGGCCTTCGCGCCTTAAGCAGAAGTTGAGAGTTGAGCGTAATGAGCGAAATCAATTTCATCCTGACCCCTCCCATCGCCATCCTGGTCTACATCGGCCTGGTCGCCCTACTCTACGCCTTCGGCCGGCTCCTCGCCCCAGCCAGCCGCGCTACGCCGGCCGGGACGAGCCTCTATGCCGGCGGCGAGGTGGCGGCCACGCACAAGGCCGCGCCGGGTTATCGCCGCTTCTTCGTCGTCGCCTTGTTTTTTGCCGTGTTCCATCTGGGCGCACTCATGCTGGCGACGGCCGGCCTGGTGGGCGGCGCGGCGATGCTGGGGCCTGCGCCCGGGACGGCGGTACTGCTCTATGTGGGTGGGCTGGCGCTGACGCTGGTCATTTTGTTGCTCAGTTGATCGGAGATTGATTTTGGTCGGTGGTGGTTAGTCGTTGGTCGTTAGTCACAGTACGGGCGGGTTTCAAACCCGCCCCTACCACCAACCACCAACCACCAGCACGAGTCTACTATGACTACAGCTACCTCTCCAGTTTGGAGAACCGTTCTAGACCGCATTCGCAACTGGTCATTGGCGAACTCACCCTGGCTGGTGCACTACAACAGCGGCTCCTGCAACGGCTGCGATATCGAAATCCTGGCCACGCTGACGCCGCGCTACGACCTGGAGCGGCTGGGCATCAAGCTCCAGGGCAGCCCGCGCCACGCCGACGTGCTCGTCTGCACCGGCCCGGTCACGCGCCAATCGCGCGACCGGCTGCGCCGCATCTACGAGCAGATGCCCGAGCCGAAGTTCGTCGTCGCTGTTGGCGCGTGCAGCATCTCCGGCGGGGCGTTCCGCGGCTGCTACAACATCGTCGGCGGCGTGGATGAAGTCATCCCGGTCGACGTCTATGTGCCCGGCTGCGCCCCCCGACCGGAGGCCATCATCAACGGCGTCGCCATCCTGTTGAAGAAGCTCCAGCCCGATCGCGCGGCCGAGATCGACCGGCTGCTGGTCGAAGCCGGCGCCGAGGTTGTGCCGGAACACTCGGAAGAAGAGGAATCCCCTGATGGACACCCAGAACTACTTGGAGCGCGCTGAGACACTGCTGTCGCCCTGGTTGGAGGGGGCCACGCGGCCGCAAGCCAACCGGCTGGACGTGGTCGTGCCCGCCGGCAGCCTGGTCGCGGCGGCCGCGGCGCTGGCCGAAGCCCGCTGGGGTTACCTGGCCGCCATCACCGGCCTGGACCCCGGCGCGGCGACCGGCACGCTGCAGGTGCTCTACCACTTCGCTGAGGGCGCGGCCATCGTCACATTGCGCGTCACTGTGTCGCGCGACGACCCGCGCGTGCCGACACTGCGCGAGATCATCCCGCTGGCAACCATTTACGAGCGGGAGTTGAAT
>NZ_JAYRVJ010000137.1:0-2017 GCF_041918635.1 Promineifilum sp. (SeqCode) | reverse complement strand
GGCGTCCGGCCCGCGCCGCCACTCGTCCGACCAGCGCTCCTCGCCGATGACGCGGAAGCGCGCCTCCCAGGTGTTCGGGTCGATGCGCACCCGCTCGATGGCCCCCGGCGCGGCGCGCATGCCAAAGCTGATCTGCGCCCCTTCGAAGGCGGGGCCGGTCGGGCTGGAGGCGCTGTAGAGCCGCTCGCGGTTGCCCAACACGATCTCGGCGTTCGTACCGACGTCAACGATCAGCGCCAGTTCATCCTGCCGGTAAGGCTCCTCGGCGAGCAGCACGCCGACATTGTCCGCGCCGACATGGCCCGCCTCGGCCGGCAGCACGTGGACGTAAGCGCCGGGGTGAAAGCGCAGCCCCAACTCGCGCGCCTTCACGTCCATCGCCTCCCGGTTCGCCAGGGCAAACGGCGCGCCGCCCAACTCCTGCGGGTTGATGCCCAGCAGGATGTGGATCATCGTCGTGTTGCCGACGAAGACGGCGTCATGGATGTCGCGTAACTGGAGGTCGGCCTGGCGGGCGGCTCGCGCGGCCAGCGCGTTCAGCGCCTCGATGATGGCCCGGTGCATCTTGTCCAGCCCGGCCGGGTTGCTCATGGCGTAGGAGACGCGGCTCATCAGGTCTTCGCCATAGGCAACCTGCGGGTTCATCAGGGCTTCCGTCGCCAGCACCGCGCCGGTGCGCAGGTCACACAGATGGCCGGCCACCGTTGTGCTGCCGATGTCCACGGCCAGCCCGTAAAGCCCTTCCTGATAGCCCGGCCGCACGTCGATGACCTCCCGATCTTGCCAGAGCATGACGGTCGCGGCCCAGTTCCCCTGGCGCAAGACGGGCTGGAGGCGGCGCAGCGCGGGCAAGTCGATGGCCAGCCCGGCTAATCCCCACTGCTCGGCCAGCGCCGCCTGGAGCCGGCCCCAATCGCCCCGATGCTCGCCCAACGCGGCCTGATCCACCTCGACGTAGACCTGCCGCACGGCCGGCGCGACGTCGATGACGCGTTCCGTCGCCGACTTGCGGATGACCTGCTTGTGCGCCCGGCTCTCCTCCGGCACGTAGACCAGCACGTCCCCCTGCACGCACGCCACGCAGGAAAGCCGGTCGGCGGACGAGATGCCGTCGCCGTTGGCCGACGGGACGCCGCCGCGGGCCAGCAGGCTCAGCTCCTTCTCTCCGGCGGCGGTCACGTGGCCGCCGCTGGAGCGGATGCCGTGCTTGGCGAACGCCCCTTCCTCGATGTGAACCTTGCACTTGGCGCAGGTCAGCCGGCCGCCGCAGATGCTCTCGATCTCCACGCCCAACTGGCGCGCGGCGTCGAGCAGCGACTCGCCGGCCCGCACCTGGCCGCGCCGCCCGGAAGGCATGAAGATGACCTGGAAGTGCTGGTCGGCCGTGGACATCACATCGTTACGGGGTACACAGAAGCGCCGTCAGCCGGCGCGTCAAGAAGTATCTCTGAGATACGGATTCTACCACGTGTGTACAGAGGCACAACTGTGGTTAGTGGTCAGTGGACAGTGGTCAGTTGTTAGTCGTCAGTTGTTAGTCGCTGGTCGCAGCTGTGGGCAACCGATCGCTGACCACTGTCCACTGACCACTGATCACTGTCCACTAATCCCCCCCGCCGTCTTACGCCAGTCGATTTCGGGGAAGCGGGCGTCGAGTTCGGCGGCGACGGCCGCGGCCACTTCGGCCGGCGTTCCCTCACGCTCTTGCGGCTCGCTCCAGACGAAGCCGGACAGGTAGCCGTCCGTCCCGGTTAGCCCGGCGGCCATGGCGGCGTTATCCACGGCCACCTGGAAGCGCTGCGGCAGTTCGACGCTGGCCCGGTCGCGCCGCCCACCCGCCCGCACCTGGAGCGGGATGTCGTGCCAGTACATGATCTGATAAGTCGCCATCCGTTCTTCTCCAGGCGCGGCACACTTGCAGAACGTGCGCCGCGCCTTACATCTCGGGAACAATATCCGCTTTGCGCCTGTTCATAAACGCTTGCAGCGCCTCATCGAGCGCGGGGTCTAGCATTGG
>NZ_JAYRVJ010000136.1:0-4676 GCF_041918635.1 Promineifilum sp. (SeqCode) | reverse complement strand
TCGCGCTCGACCCCGGCCGCTCCGGTATGCCCTCGACGAAGGGAACACTATGACCCAACCTCCCATCACCATGATCGACTACGGCGGCAGCAACCTCCGCTCGGCGCAGAAGGCGTTCGAGGCGGTCGGCGGCCGAGTGCGCATCAGCGACGACCCCGACGTCGTGCGCCGGGCGGAGCGACTGGTTTTGCCCGGCGTCGGCGCGTTTGGCGCGGGCATGGAGGCGTTGCGGCGGCGCGGGCTGGACGAGGCGACGCGCGAGGCTGTCGGTCGCGGCGCGCCGCTGCTGGGCATCTGCCTGGGCATGCAATTCCTGTTCGACGAGAGCGACGAGATGGGCCGCCATGCCGGACTGGGCTTACTGCCCGGTCGCGTCGTGCGCTTCGCGGACGGCCTCCTCGGCCCCGACGGCCGCCCGCTTAAAGTGCCTCACATGGGCTGGAATGAGATCGCCCACGACGGCTGTCACCCGCTGCTGGCCGGGGTCGCCTTCGGCGCGCACGCCTACTTCGTCCATTCCTACTACTGCCAGCCGGCCGAGCGCCAGTGCGTCCTGGCCTGGGCCGACTACGGCGGGCCGTTCGCCGCGGTGGTGGCGCGTGGGCGCGTCTACGGTATTCAGTTCCACCCGGAGAAGAGTCACCGGGTCGGATTGGGCATTTTGCGGAATTTTGTCACAATGGGGGAAGGAGGTTGACATGACATTCGACATCTATCCCGCTATCGATCTCCGCCACGGGCGCGTCGTCCGCCTGGAACGGGGCGACCCTGCCCGGCAGACCGTCTTCGGCCATGACCCGGCGGCCACCGGCCGGCGTTGGGTGGAGGCGGGCGCGGCCTGGCTCCACGTCGTCAACCTGGACGGCGCGCTGGCCGAAGCGGGCGCGGACAACTGGGCGGCGCTTGACCGGCTGGCCAACCTCGGCGCGCGAGTGCAGTTCGGCGGCGGCCTGCGGGCCATGGCCGACATTGAGGCGGCGCTGGAACTCGGCGTCAGCCGCGTCCTGCTGGGCACGGCCGCGCTGGAGAACCCGCAACTGGTGGCCGAGGCGCTGGCCCGCTATGGCCCGGCGCGCGTCGCCGTCAGCATCGACGCCCGCGACGGCCGGGTGCACACGCGCGGCTGGCAGACGCAGACGGCCGTCGCGCCGCTCGATCTCGCCCTCGCCATGCGCGACGCGGGCGTGGAAGTGGTTACTTACACCGATATCAGCCGCGACGGCGTCCTGACCGGCGTCAACGTCGAGGCGACAGCCGAGTTGGCCCACGCCTCCGGCCTGGACGTGATCGCCTCGGGCGGTGTCAACTCGCTGGACGACATCGCCCGGCTGGGGGCTGTCGCGGCCGGCAGGGGAAGCGGCGTGGGGCGTGTGGCCGGCGTCATCATCGGTCGCGCCCTCTACGACGGCAAGCTCGATCTGGCCGACGCCCTGACCGTGGCGCGGGATTCTTATCCCGCATCTTCCTAGAGATCACTCCATGCTCGCCAAACGTATCATCCTCTGCCTCGACGTGAACAACGGCCGCGTCGTCAAGGGCGTCAACTTCGTCGAACTGCGCGACGCCGGCGACCCGGTCGAGCAGGCCCGCTTCTACGACGCCGAAGGGGCGGACGAACTCGTCTTCCTCGACATCACCGCCACGCACGAGGCCCGCGCCACGGTCATGGCCATGGCCCGCGCCGTGGCCGACCAGGTCTTCATCCCCTTCACCGTCGGCGGGGGCATCCGTACCGTCGAAGACATGCGCGCCATCCTGCGCGCCGGCGCGGACAAGGTCAGCATCAACTCGGCCGCCGTCCGCCAGCCGGAACTGATCACCGCCGGCGCGACCGAGTTCGGCAGCCAGGCCATCGTTGTCGCCATCGACGCCCGGCGGCGACTGGATGGGGCGGGTTGGGAGGTGTACGTCAGCGGCGGCCGCACGCCCACGGGGCTGGACGCACTGGCGTGGGCGCGCGAGGCGGCGGCGTGCGGCGCGGGCGAGCTGCTGCTGACCAGCATGGACGGCGACGGCACGCAGACCGGCTACGACGTGGCCCTGACCCGCGCCGTGGCCGAGGCGGTCAATATCCCGGTCATCGCCTCCGGCGGCGCGGGCACGCCTGAGCATTTCGCCGAGGCGCTGACCGCCGGCCGGGCGGACGCGGCGCTGGCGGCGTCGCTGTTTCATTACCGCCAGTTGAGCATCCGGCAGGTGAAGGCGTATCTGCATGAGCGAGGCGTGCCGGTGCGACTGGATGGGGAGGCCGTCCCATGACTCCCGATCTGCGCTACGACGACCGCGGCCTGCTGCCCGCCATCGTGCAAGACGCCACCACGCGCCAGGTGCTCATGCTGGCCTACGTGAACGCCGAGGCGCTGCGCCTGATGCGGGTCACAGGCGAGGCGCACTTCTGGAGCCGCAGCCGCGAGGAGCTGTGGCATAAGGGCGGCACGTCCGGCAACGTCCAGCGCGTGCGCGAGATCCACTACGACTGTGACGCCGACGCCCTGCTGCTGCTCGTCGACCCCGCCGGCCCCGCCTGCCATACCGGCGAGACCTCCTGCTTCTATCGCACACTTTCGGAGGAATTATGAATTAGGAATTAGGAATTATGAATTATGAACCCAGAGCATGGCTATGCCTTCTTACATTCATAATTCATAATTCATAATTCATAATTCATAATTGTTAATTCCCATGACTATCATCCTCGAACTAGAATCCACCCTCCAGGACCGCCTCCGCCACCCCACACCTGACTCCTACACTGCCCGGCTGCTGGCGGCGGGGGAAGATGAGATCGTCAAGAAGATCGGCGAAGAGGCGGTCGAGATCATCCTGGCCGCCAA
Source organism: Promineifilum sp. (SeqCode) (assembly GCF_041918635.1). Taxonomy (NCBI): domain Bacteria; kingdom Bacillati; phylum Chloroflexota; class Ardenticatenia; order Promineifilales (SeqCode); family Promineifilaceae (SeqCode); genus Promineifilum (SeqCode); species Promineifilum sp. (SeqCode). The sequence continues at coordinate 1,842 of NZ_JAYRVJ010000136.1, read as the reverse complement.
GGGGCAGGGGGACGCGCGGCTGATCGAGGAGTCGGCCGATCTGGTCTATCACCTGCTCGTGTTGCTCGTCTCGCGCGGCCTGGGTTGGGCCGACGTGGAGACCGAATTGGCGCGCCGCCAGAGCGGCCGGTGAGGTCACGCTGAGCACCGCGCGACAACGATTCACCGCCGATTTGTCCCGCTGGCTGCACTATTTGCCCGGGATGGCCCTGGGCCTGTTCCTGGCCCGTCTCGGTGGGGAATGGGTGGGACTGCCGGGTTGGTGGGCGGCGGCGCTGTTGGGACTGGCGCTGGCCGCGGCCGGGGCGTGGCTGCTGGCGCGGTGGCCGTTGCGCCGCACGTGGCCCGCGCTCGTCCTGTTAGTCTACGTAGTCTACCCGGAAGTAAATACAGGGTTGGCCGCCTGGCTGGCGCTGCTGGCGGTTGTTACTTCCGTGGCGCGGGATTCTTATCCCGCGTCTTCCCCCGGCCCACGGGATAAGAATCCCGTGCCACGCTGGCCGCTCGTAGAAACCGCCCTTTTCCTCGCCTTCTTGGCCCTCTACGCGCTGAACTTGGCTCCCGACGTGCTGGCCGCCGACAGCGGCGAGCTCCAGGTCGTGGCCGCCCAACTCGGCGTGGCCCATCCGCCCGGCTTCCCGCTCTACGTCATGCTGGCCCACCTGTTCACGCGCCTGCCGTTCGACTCGCCGGCCTATGCCGTCAACCTTTTGTCGGCCGTCGCCGCGGCGCTGACGGTGGCGCTCACCTACCGGGTCGGGCTAGTCCTGACCGGCCGCCGGCTGCCCGCCCTGCTGGGGGCCGCGGCCCTGGGCACGGCCACAACCTTCTGGTCGCAGGCGACCACGGCCAACGTGCGCAGCCTGACCGCCCTGTTCGCCGCGCTCATCCTCCTGGCTCTGCTCCACTTCCGCGCGGCCACGGCGCGCGGCGACGGGCGGCGCGCCGGCCGCTGGCTGGTCGCGGCGGCGCTGTTCATGGGCTTTGGGCTGACGCACCACGTCTCGCTGGCCTTTCTCATCCTGGTTGGGCTGCTCTTCGTCCTCGTCGTCGACCGCGGGCTGTGGCGACAGCCGCGGCGCTGGCTGCCGGCCGCCGGCGCGGGGCTGCTGGGGCTGCTGCCGCTGCTTTATCTGCCGTGGCGGGCGGCGGCTGACGTGCGCGGCGCGTCGCCCGACCTGGCGACGCTATCCGGCTTCCTGGAACACGTGCTGGCCACCGGCTTTCGGGGCGACCTGTTCTACTTCACCGCGCCGGCGCTGCTGTGGGAGCGGCTGCGCGTGATGGGCAACGTCATGACTTTCCAGTTCGCGCCGTTGCTGCTGGCCGGCATGGCGCTGGGGCTGCTGGCGCTGCTGCGGCGCGACCGGGCGGCGGCGCTGCTGCTGGGCGGCGCGTTCGTCGTCTACACGCTCATCGCCGCCACCTACCGCGCCCCGCAGACGGTCGAGTACATGATGCCCGCCTACGTCCCGGCGGCGCTCTGTCTGGCTTATGCCGGCGCGGAGGCCCGCTGGTTGTCGGGCGCGGGCCGGCTGTGGGCCGTCGCCGGGCCGCTGTTCACGGCGCTAATGTTCGTCGCCGTCCTGCACCAGGGGTTCGGCCACGTATCGGCCTCCGGCGCGCGGCACGAGGGGACGAGCGCCCGCGACTACGCCGCATCGTTGTTGGCGAGCGCCCCGCCAGATAGCGTGGTGCTGGCCCACTGGCATTGGGCCACACCGTTGTGGTACTTGCAGGGGGTTGAGGGGCAGCGGCCGGATGTGGACGTGCGCTTCGTCTTCCCCGAAGGGGAGCCGTATGACGCGACGTGGGCGCGGCGGACGACCGAGGCGTTCGCCG
>NZ_JAYRVJ010000135.1:0-3445 GCF_041918635.1 Promineifilum sp. (SeqCode) | reverse complement strand
GGTCAGCGACGCCCGCTCGATCCCCTTGCGCGACATGAAGTCCCCCTCGACGTAGTAGAGCACCTCGTCGGAGTCCACGTTGGAGTGGTTGTAGGGCGCGGGGATCGCCAGCGGGTGGTAGTCGAACAGGCGCGGCACGAAGGAACACAGCACGTAGCCCGGCCCGTCGAACGTCTGGTGGACGGGCGGCGGCTGGTGGACGCGGCCGGTGATCGGCTCGAAGTCGGCGATGTTGAAGGCGAAGGGCCACAGGTGGCCGTCCCAGCCGACCACGTCCAGCGGGTGGTGGTCGTAGATAAAGCAGGTGATCTGGTCGCGGGCCTTGACGCGTACCTCGAACTCGCCCGTCTCGTCGTGAGTGACCAGCTCGTCGGGCGGGCGGATGTCGCGCTCGCAGTAGGGGGAGTTCTCCAGGAATTGGCCGTAATTATTGAGATAGCGCTTGGGCGGGGTGACGTGGCCGAAGGACTCGACGACGAGCATGCGCTGCGGCGAGCCTTTGTCGGGCACGAGCCGCCAGATGACGCCGGTGGGAATGACCAGGTAGTCGCCGGGGCCGTAGCGCAGCACCCCGTACTGGCTCTCCAGCACGCCCGTGCCCTCGTGGATGAACAGCACGTCGTCGCCGTGGGCGAACTTGTACCAGTAGGTCATGGGCTGGGTGGGCCGGGCGATGTGGAGGACGACGTCGTGGTTGCCCAGGAGGGGGACGCGGCCGGTGATGGCGTCGCCGCCGGGCGGGATGGGGGCGGCGCGCAGGTGGCGGGGGCGCAGGGGGCCAGCGTCTTCGTAGGCGATGGGGTCAGTGGGCACGGTGTCCAGCCGGCGAATGGCCGTGGGCGGGTAGCGGTGGTAGAGGATGGACTGGATGCCGGCAAAGCCGTGGATGCCCATGACTTCTTCGTGATAGAGGCGGCCGTCCGGCTGCCGGAACTGCGTATGCCGCTTCCTCGCCACCTCACCCAACTTATAATAGTAGGTCATGTGTACCTCCCAATAAATCAACCACGGATTGGCACGGATTTTACGGATGATACGGATTGAAGCGTTGGGCTAGCGGTGTACCATTTCAGCCGGCAAGGCTTTTCGCTCGTTTGTCAGTATTAGGCGTTTGTAGGTTGCTTGTCGCCCGAAATTCAGAAGCAGGCCGACTTCCAGGCTGCTGGCTTTTAAGTAGTTGTGGAGTTGCGCGGTATGCTCGGGGATCAACCTCTCGACGGTTTTTAGCTCCACAATGACCTTGTCCTCGACAACCAGGTCAGCGAAGTATTCGCCAACACAAGTTCCACACTCAACGGCGCTTGCTGATGCACGCGCAGCCCGCGCTGGACAAGCAGAAACGCCAACGAGTTCTCATACACCCTTTCCAGAAAGCCGTAGCCTAGCGTGTTATATACATCGTAGAAGGCTCCAATGATCGGTCCGGTGATTTCCTCATGTAACACGATTAACTCTCCCAAGTTGGATACTGTGAAAAGTTGCGAACAACCTACTCTAATCCGTCATGGCTCCCCTGAGTATAGATCAATCCGTAACATCCGTTAAATCCGTGAAAATCCGTGGTGAATTTATTACAGATTCCCACGTAACGCTTGCTCACGTTCGATGGACTCAAAGAGGGCCTTGAAGTTGCCCTTGCCGAAGCCCCGCGAGCCGTGGCGCTCGATGATCTCGAAGAACACCGTCGGCCGATCCTCCACCGGCCTGGTGAAGATCTGCAGCAGGTAGCCCTCCTCGTCCCGATCCACCAGCACCCCCAACTCCGCCAGCACGTCCACCGGCTCGTTGATCTTCCCCACCCGCGCCTCCAACTCCTCGTAGTACGTCGTCGGCACGCGCAGGAACTCGATCCCGTTGTCGCGCAGTTGCGTCACCGTGGCGATGATGTCGCCCGTCGAGCAGGCCAGGTGTTGCACCCCCGGCCCGTAGTAGTAATCGAGATACTCCTGAATCTGCGACTTCTTCTTGCCCTCGGCCGGCTCGTTAATGGGGAACTTCACCTTGCCCGTGCCGTCCTGCATCACCTTCGACATCAGCGCCGAGTACTCGGTCGAAATGTCCTGGTCGTCGAAGTGGATGAGCTGGCTGAAGCCCATCGTCCGGGCGAAGAACTCCACCCAGCGGTTCATGGCCCCCAGCTCGACGTTGCCGACCATGTGGTCGATGGCCGCCAGCCCGACCCCCTTGTGCCAGGCGCGGCCGGCGTGGCCGTCGGGTTGGTAGCCGTTGCGTGGCGCGTAGCCCGGCGCGAACGCGCCGTGGTAGGCCGAGCGATCCACAAACTTGATGAGCGTGTCGCCATAGGCGCGCACGGCCGAGTAGCGCAGCACGCCGCACTCATCCTCGACGGCCGTGGGCGGGATGGCTCCCGTCGCGCCGCGGGCCGTCGTCTGGCGGTAGGCGTCCTCCGCGTCGGGCACGGCCAGGGCCACCACGGCCACGCCATCGCCGTGCAGGTGGGTGTGTCGGGCGACGGGGTGGTCAGGGCCTAGCGCGGCCGTCAGCACCAGCCGAATTTTGCCCTGCATCATAACGTGGGAGGCCGTCTGCCGGTTGCCCGTCTCCAGCCCGCTATAGGCCGCCTGGGCAAAGCCGAAGCCCGTCCGGTAGAAGTGCGCCGCCTGTTTGGCGTTGCCGACGTAGAATTCGACGTGGTCGATGGCCTGAATCGGTAGGAAGTCGTGGGTCATGGGTTGTGGGTCTCCTTTTAGTGGTCAGTGGTAGGGGCGGGTTTGAAACCCGCCCCTACGTGGTCAGCAGGTCAATTGGGCGCTCCCCTGCTCCCCCGCACGCCTCCGTCAGTACGCGGCCCAGGCGCGCGATGCCGTCCTCAATGTCGTCCAGACAACAGTTGGAGAAGTTCAGCCGCATATAGTGACGCGCGGAGACGCCGGGCAGGGCGAAGGCATGGCCGGGGATGAAGGCCACCCGCTCGCGCTCCAGGGCCGTCTCCAGCAGGGCCACGCTGTCCACCCCCTCCGGCAGCCGCACCCAGATGAACATGCCCGCCCGCGGCCGCGTCCAGACCAGCCCCGGCGGGAAGCAGCGCGCCATGGCCGCCAGCATCGTGTCGCGCCGCCGCCGGTACTCGTCCCGCAGGCGCGCCACGTGGGCCGGCAGGTGGCCCGCGTCCAGATAGGCCGCCACCGCCCGCTGCGTCAGCGCCGAGGACTCCAGATCGCCGGCCTCCTTGATGACGGTCAGCTTGGGCAACAGCGCCTCCGGCGCAATCAGCCAGCCCAGCCGCAGCGCCGGGGCCAGAATCTTGGAGAACGAGCCGACGTAGAGCACGTGCGTGTCATTATAGGCCCGCACGGGCGGGGCGCAGCGGCCGTCGTAGGCCAGGAAGCCGTAGGGGTCGTCCTCGACGATGGGGAGCCTATAGGCTTCGGCCACCTCGGCCAGCCGGCGGCGCTTTTCTTCGCTGACGCTGACGCCCAGTGGG
>NZ_JAYRVJ010000134.1:0-2870 GCF_041918635.1 Promineifilum sp. (SeqCode) | reverse complement strand
GCGTCACCGGAGCTTGCCCCGCCGGCCGCGCCGCCGCCCAGTAGCCCGCCCAGCAAGTCCGCCAGGCCGCCCCCACCGCTCGCGCCGGCCGGCGCTTCAGGAAGGCCACCGCCTAGCAAGTCGGCAAAGCCTCGCTCTCCCTCCGGCTCCTCGTCATCCATCTGCGACAGCAAATCCTTGAAATCATCCGACATCTCGTCACGCTCCTTGGATTGTCGTCCGTTTTCTAATTCCAGAAGAATCCACAGATTTCACAGATTGCGCAGATTTGGCGCGAGTCGTTGGTGGCCAGGAACCAACGACCAACGACTCACAACCGTCAAGCAACCTGCGTAATCTCCGGATCATTCCTCCTATTGTACGGTTAGGGACACCGGCCGCGAGATCGCCTCCAGCGTCCCCTGGCTATCCAGCATGTAGGCAATGATCCGATACTCGCCCGGCGACACCGTGCCAGCCACCTGCCACACCCCATTGGCGTCGACCGCCGCCGTCGCGCCAAATGATTCGCCGTTAAGCTCCACCAGGATCGTCCGGTTCGGTTCAGCCGTACCAACCACGGTCAGTTGCGTACCGCTGAAGGTGGGCACGCCGGACTCATCGATGACCGGTGGGCGCACGCCCGCCGCCAGCGGCGGCACGAGCACGCGGTCAATGGCGTGCACCATGCTATTGCCCGCGGGAATGTCGGCGGCCAGCACGGTCGCATCGTTCACCAACAGACTGTCGCCCTGCGGCGTGATGGTCAACAGACGGCCGTTGAGCGTGGCCGGCGCGACCGTGCGCAAGTCGGCGGCCGAGTAGCGGCCCGGCGCAATGTGGTAGCGCAGCACCCCCGCCAGAGCCGTCGGGTTAGCCAGCAGCCTCTCCACAATGCTCGGCGGCAGCGCGGCGATGGCGTCGTTGGTCGGCGCGAAAAGCGTGACCGCGTTCGGCCCGCTGAGCGCCTCGGTCAAGCCCGCCGTCCCTATCGCGCTCAGCAGCGTTGAGAACTCCGGCCGGCTTTGCAGCAGTGCGATCACGTTTTCGGCGGGCACAGCCGTGGCGGCCGGGGCAACCTCCGTTGGCGCGGAGGCGGCTGGCGTATCGGCGGGCGGGGCCGTCTCAACCGGCGTAGCGGCGGCTGGGGCCTCGCCTACGACGAGCGCCACCGGCGGCGTGCTGCTCAGCAGCGCGCCCGACGCATCGAGTGTGTTCAACTGAAGCTGATGCGCGCCGTCGGGCAGCGTCAGGGCCAGCGTCCAGGCGCCGGTCTCATCCACCGGGGCCGAGCCGGCCGGCTGGCCGTCCACTATCGCCTCGATCGTGACGCCCGGCTGCCCCTGCCCGGTCCAGGTCACCGGGCCGGATGGGACGGCCAGCGTGGCCGCGCCGGTGGCCGGGTCGAGCGTGACCGGGCCGGGCGGGTTCAGACTGGCCGGGGGCGAGCCTACCGGCGCAGGCTCCGTATCCTGGATGACACTGCCGGCGGCATCCGTCGCCTGCACGACGATCTCGCCGGTGACGGATTCAGCCGGCGCGTCGAGCGCCCAGTTGCCCGCGTCGTCGGCCGTCGTCGCGCCGATCTGCGCGCCGTTGACGATCACCACCACCGTCGCGCCCGGCGTGACCACACCGCCCAGCGTATAGGCGCCGGTCAGCGGGTTGAAGATCGGCGGGCGGAGCGGTAGCGCCGCGCCCGGCGCGATCTCGCCCGCGGCGGTGGGCGCGGCGGTCTCGCCCACGATCACGGTCACCGGGGCCGACTCGCCGACGACCGCGCCCACGTTGTCGAGTGTCTGGGCCGTGATGGTGTAGCTGCCGGCCGGCAGGTCGGTCGCCAGCGACCAGGCCCCATCGACGCCGGCGCTGGCCGTGCCGACCAGGCCGCCATTGACGAACACAGCCACCTGCGCGCCCGGTCCGGCCATGCCGCTGAGCGTCACCCGGCCCGGCGGCAGCGCGTCGGCCGGCATATCAACCGCGGGAAGGGCCAGGGTGGGGGCCGGCAGCGCGCTCAGCTCGGCCGCCCGCGTCGCCTGAGCGGCGGCATCGGCCGTGGCCGCGCTGACGGCGTCGTCCGTCGCCACGGCGGCCAGGTCTGGCCCGTCTATCTCTCGGGTGGCTATCCAGGTCAGAACCAACAAGACCAGAAGCAGCAGCGTCACGCCCAATTTCATCAGGTCGAAACGCCGGATCTCTTCGGGGGTGCGATGGGTGGTCATGGTCTAGCCGCTCCTTCCGGCAGCCGGCAACTCCGCGGCCCGGGCGATCCAGGCGGCGTAGTCCGGCGCGCGCCTGGCCGGCGCGCGGCAGATCTCGGCCAGCCGTTCGGGCGAAGTCGCCGCCAGCGCCGCGTAGGTACAGATGCCCGCCTCATAGAGCCGCCGCTCATACACCTCGCCCAGGCCGTCCAGCACTTCCAGATCGTCCGGCGGTGTGCCATCCCAGGAGCGCCCCAGCGAGTTGGTGCGCACGGCCAGTTGCATGGCCCCGGCCTTGATCTCGGCGATGTCAACGCCCTGGAACGCGCCCACGTCCAGGATGGTCGTCAGTTCGTTGTCGGGCGTCTCGGCCAGTTCCCAATAGGTTCCGATGCCGGCGGCGTAAAGGCGATCCTCAAAGACGGAGCCTACGCCCGGCACAACTGACAGGTCTTGCGGGCACGGCAGGACAACGGCCGCCTTTGACCGCCGGCTGGCGACGCGCTTGCCGGCCGCCCGCTGACCCGCCTCGGCGACCCAGTTGTAATAATCCCTGCCGCCGCGCACGCCCGCCTCGCTGACAATGCGCTCCACCTGATCGGGCGAGGCCGCGGCCAGATCGGCGAAGCTGAGAATGCCGGCCGCCTGAAGGGCCGCCGCCGAACGCGGGCCCAGGCCGTGGATGAG
>NZ_JAYRVJ010000133.1:0-2424 GCF_041918635.1 Promineifilum sp. (SeqCode) | reverse complement strand
ACGCTGAACCGGCGCACGTCCTTGACTACCGGCTGGCTCAGGTGCTGCCAGAAGTGCTCGAAGAACAGTCCCTCGCGCAAGCCGTTGACCGAGATGGCGACCGCCTCCGCCTCCAGCCGGCCCATGACCGCCTGGAGCGCCAGCGCCCCGGCCAGGATGATGTCGGCGCGGTCGCTGTGCAGGCCCGGCAGCGCCTCCCGCTCGGCCAGCGGCAGGGTCGAGAGCAGGCGGATGTTCTCGGCCAGATCGTCACCGCCGAACACGAAGCCGTGCAGCGTATTCAGCGGGTAGGCGCGCCGCGCCGCGACCATCGCCGCCATGTTGCGCGCCGTGCCGCCCAGGGCCACTAGCGCCGTACCGTTGGCCCGCTTGCGCCGCTCATCTAACCAGTCGAGGCCGGCCAGTTGCGCGGCGATCTCCCCCCGGATGGCGTCCAGTTCGGCCGCGGCCGGCGGGTCGCGCCGTACGAAGCGCTCCGTCAGAGCCAGCGCCCCCAGCGACAGGGACGCGCCCCGTTCGAAGCACCGGTCGCGCACGCGCGACAGTTGCATGCTGCCGCCGCCGATGTCGAGGACGTAGCCGTCGACCAGCGGTACTTCGTTCAGCGCCCCCAGCACACCGTAGTAGGCCTCCTGCTCGCCGCTCAGGACGCGCAACGTCAGTCCCAACTCCGTCTCGACCCGGCGGACGAACTCCGCGCCGTTCTGGGCCTCGCGCACGGCGCTGGTGGCCGTGGCGATGATGAGATCGACGCGGGAGCTGTCGCAGAAGCGCTTGAACAGCCGCAGCGTGAAGAGGGCGCGCTCCACGGCCTCGGCGCTCAGACCGGCCGGCGTCATGCCTTGCCGCAGGCGGACGACCTCGCGGATCTCGTCGTCCAGGTGGTAGGCGTAGCCGGGCACGGCCGACATGACGACCAGGCGCGCCGTGTTCGAGCCGAGGTCGATGACGGCCACGCGCTGTTGGGTGGGGTGGGTTAGCATGGAGGCTCCGGCGGTGAGGAGTTGATAGTTGAGAGTGGTTGGTGACCAACGACTAACGACCAACAACACCGCTCACAGAGAAGTATAGTGCGCTGTGGTCGCGTTGCCAAAATGACTCTTGACAGGCCAAGCGGCGCGGATATAATAAGTTATATTGACGTTCGTCAATATGTGTAGAGCGTTATGACCGAATCCGTGGACTTCGCCAAGGCTATCGCCGACGAGACGCGCCAGCGCGTGATGGGTTTGCTGTGCTGCGAGTGGCTGTGCGTCGGCGACATCGTCGACAAGATGCACGGCGTCACCCAGCCGACCGTCTCCCACCATCTGGCAGTGCTGCGCGAGGCGGGGCTTGTCCACGTGCGGCGCGAGGGCAAGCAGGTGTTCTACTCGCTCAATCAGGATGAGGTGGCGGTTTGCTGCGGACGGATTATGCTCAATTTCGCGCCCCAACGGGTGGACGAGTTAGCGCTCAACGTGGCGCCGAGTAAAGGTTCCGCGGATTTGGCCGATTACGCGGATTTTTCAGGGGCTTGTTCGTCGTAGTCGCTGGATACTTGAAACAGCCTCTTTTTTTGTGGGTATCTATAGATACATATCAATATGAGGAGTGTAACGATGTCACAGGATAGTGGACAGGTGTACGAAGCGGTGCGCGAGCGGTATGGGCAGTTGGCCTCCGGGGCGAGCGACGCGAGTTGTTGCGGCAGCGGCAGCGACTGTTGCGGCGACTCGGCGGGCGTCGACGTAACGTTAGATTCGCTCTATGGCTCGCTCTACACAGCCGACACAGCCTGGCTGCCGGACGAGGTGACCGGCCTCTCACTGGGCTGCGGCGATCCGATCACGCTGGCCGCGCTCCAACCGGGCCAGGTCGTGCTCGATCTGGGCTCCGGCGGCGGGATCGACTGCTTCATGGCGGCGCGGCAGGTGGGGCCGGCCGGCCACGTCATCGGCGTGGACATGACGCCGGAGATGCTGTCCAAGGCGGAGCGCAACAAGGCCAAGGTCGGCCTGGATAACGTGGAGTTCCGGCAGGGGATGATCGAGGCGCTGCCGGTGGCATCCGACACGGTGGACGTGATCCTGTCCAACTGCGTCATCAACCTTAGCCCTGACAAGCCAGCCGTCTTCCGCGAGGCGTTCCGCGTGTTGCGGCCGGGCGGGCAGTTGGCGGTGTCGGACATGATGACGCAGGGCCAATTCGGCGAGCAGGAGCGAGCCGATCTGTCGGCCTGGGCCGGCTGCGTCACCGGCGCGGAGGACGTGGCGCTCTACGCTGCGGCCATGCGCGACGCCGGCTTCACCGACATCTCCATTGTGGACAAGGCCCGACCGGAAGAGGAGTTGGCCGGCCTGCCGCGGGAGTCTGGCCCGGCGCGGCTGTTCAGCGCGCGGGTGACGGCGCGCAAATAGTAGCAGGGCAAACGTGGCGCGGGTT
>NZ_JAYRVJ010000132.1:0-5329 GCF_041918635.1 Promineifilum sp. (SeqCode) | reverse complement strand
GTCGCCGTAGAAGCGCTGCTCGTACTCCACGGCGCGGCAGCGACCGGCGGAGACGTTGGCCTGATACATGGCGACCTGGTCATCGTAGGCCAGGTCGGCCAACGTCGCCTGGGTAAATACAGTATCGGCGAAGAAGTCCAGCGTGCCGCTGCCGGCCGATGGGAGGTAGCGGGCGATGACCGCGGCCGGCCATGCTTCGTCCACGTCAGCCCACGTCTCGGCCGTGGTAAACAGTTGGATGAGTTGGGCGCGACTGACGTTGGTCACAGCGGTGTTGGCGGGATTGACGACGATGCTCAGCGCGTCCTGGGCCACCAACAACGCTTGCAGCGGCCGGCCGATGCGGCAGGCCGCCAACTCCGTCGCCAGGGCGCTCCGGCTGGCGCTGACGATGTCAAGAGCGCTATCCCTGTCCACACACATTGCCTGGAAGCCGGCCGTGGTGCCGCTGCCGTCCAACTCGATGCTCCCGCGGAAGCCGTCAGCGATAAAGCGGTCGGCAATGGCCTGCGTCAGCGGGAAGATGGTGGAACTGCCAGCGATCTTGATTGCGCCCTCGTAGTCGGCCGGGTTGACGGCGGGCAGCGCCTCCAGCCCCAGCGTCTCGGCCAGCGTTGCGGCCTGGGCCGACAGTTGCGCCGCATCGGCGGGGAAGTAGCCGACCTCGGCCATGGCCTCATCGACGTGCGCCAGGTAGTAGATCAGAAAGGCGAGCACCTGCGGCTTGTCGTCCAGGATGGCCGGCGAGGAGTAGAGGAGCAACGGCCGGGCGGCGGGATATTCGCCCGATTGCACGGTCTCGGCCGTGGGTAGATGCCCGTCCACTGCCACAAGGGTCAGACTGTCCGCGTTGGCCTGATAGGCGGCATAGGGGACGAACCCCAGCCCATTGGGATCGCCGGCCACCCCTTCGGCCAGGGCCATATCGTCCTCGCCGCTCAGGGCCACGTTGGGCGCGTTGAGCACCCGGTCGCGGTTGAAGCTGAGAATCAGCTCCGCCTCCGGCATTTCGCTCTCTTCGACAACGTAGCCGTTGGCGTCGCCGATGATCTTTAAGAGCAGGATGCTCAGGATGAGGATAGCCAGGGCGGTCGCGCCGAAAAAGATGGCGCGCCAGACCGTGCCCATGCGCCGCCGGTGGCTGACCTGCCGGTTGACCTCGTCGCCCTGGGGGAACAGATCCTTAGCCGGGTCGCGCGGGGTCAGATGCTCGTCGCTCATTCGTACACCTCGCGGAAGCGGCGCACGATGCGCTGGCTGACGACGTTCAACACCAGCGTCAACAGGAAGACAACCAGGCCGACGGCGAAGATGCTCTGGTAGTCAATGGAGCCATAGCTCAGGTCGCCGCCGCTGATACGCACCATGTAGCCGGTCATCGTCTCGGCCGAGTCGAACGGGTTGAAGGTGAAGTTCGGCCCGGCCCCGGCGGCCAGGGCCACGATCATCGTCTCGCCCACGGCGCGCGAGATGGCGACGACGACGGCGGCGGTGATGCCCGACAGCGCCGCCGGGACGACGACCTTGAGGCTCGTCTCGCGCTTGGTCGCCCCCAGCCCATAGGCCGCCTGCCGCAGCGAATCGGGCACGGCGTGGAGGGCGTCCTCGCTGAGCGACGCGACCAGGGGTATGGTCAGGATACCCACGACCAGGCCGGCCGAGGCCATGTTGTAGATCTTGATGATCTCGTCGCCGAAGATGGAACGCAGCAGAGGCGTCACGAAAGTCAGGGCAAAGTAGCCAAAGACCACCGTCGGCACGCCGGCCAGAATCTCCAGCACCGGTTTCATGATACTGCGCACGCGGGGCGAGGCGTACTCGCTGAGGTAGATGGCTGTCGCCAGCCCGACCGGTATAGCCAGGGCCATGCCGATAGCGCTGACGATGAGCGTGGCGTTCAGCAGCGGCCAGATACCGAATTGTCCCAACTGGGGCTGCCACGTCGTCCCGGTCAGGAACGCCAGCACGTCCACATCAGGGGCCGCGAAAAAATCGAAGGCGTCGCGGACGAGGACGAAGACGATGCCAACGGTGGTGAATATCGAGATCATGCCGGCCAGAAAAAGGGCACCTTCGATGATCTTCTCGCCCACCCGTGGCCGCCGGGTGATCTGCTGCGCGACCGTCTCGGCCGTCGTCGGTGCCGTCGCCGAGGCCAAGGGGCGTTCCAGTAGGGCGTCGCTGCTCATTCGATTCTCCAGTTCGGACATACAGGCCTGCCTGCTTGCCGGCCCATCTATACGCGCAACGGAGAGGGCGCACAAGTTCGCGCGTCCTCTCCGAGCGCCGCGGGCGCTGCAGGGCAGCGCTCCGGTGTAAGGGCCACAAAACTCGGAATCCGTTTGTCAATGCTGGTGCAAGCCAATGGTATCCGGTTTGGGCCTGCCGACAAAGTTAATCGGCCGGGCGAGACCTGTCAGGTGTGGGAACACCTGACAGGTCTTCCCGGCAAGGCTATTGCCCTTTACTGCCCCATCGCCCCCAACCACGTCTGGCGCGCCGCGTTGAGCGCGTCGTCGCTGGCGGGGAAGTAACCGACGTCGTCGATCTCCTCATTGACGAAGGTCAGGTAGAAGTTGATAAAGTCGGCCACCTGCGGCTTCTCCTGCATGATAGCCGCGTCGCTGTAGATGTACAGCGGGCGGGAGAGCGGGTAGTCGCCCGACTCGGCCGTCTCGGCCGTCGGCTCCACGCCGTCGATGCTGAGGATCGTCAGCAGGTCGGCGTTCTCCAGGTAGTAGGCGTAGCCGAAATAGCCAATGGCGTACGGGTCGCCCTCGACGCCCTGCACCAGGACGTTGTCGTCCTCGCTGAACTGGGTGTTGCTGGCCGCCAGAATGGGGGCCGTATCCTCATCGAAGACGGCCTCGACGAAGTAGTCGAACGTGCCGCTGTCGGTGCCGGGGCTGTAGCGAGCGATAGGCTCGGCCGGGAAGGACGGGTCTACATCGGCCCACGTCTCGGCCGTGGAGAAGGCCAGCGCCAGTTGCTCTAGCGTCAGGTCGGTGGCAAAGTCGTTGGCCGGGTTGACCACTACGGCCAGGGCATCGGTGCCCACGCGGAACTCCAGGGGCGTGCGGCCGATGCTCTCGCAAGAGGCCGCCTCGTCTTCCTTGATAGCCCGGCTGGCATTCGCTACGTCGGTCTCGCCCGCGACACAGAAGCGCTCAAAGCCCGCGCCCGTGCCAATGCTGTCAATGGTGATCTGGCCCGCGTACCCCTCGTCCTGGTAGCGCTCGGCCATCCGCTCCGTCAGCGGGAAGACGGTCGAACTGCCGGCCGTCACCACGTCGCCGGTTACGGCCAGCGGATCGGGCACGGGCATTTCGCCGGTTTCGCCTTCGGTCGCCGGCTCAGCGGTCGGCTCTTCAGCAGCCGGTTCGGCCGTCGGCTCTTCAACCGCCTCTGTCGCTGCCGTTTCCACCGTTGGCGCGGCCTCCTCGACCGGCTGTTCCGCCTGTCCGCCGCAAGCCACGGCCAGCAGAGCGATCAACACCAACAAAGCTATTACCTTAAACCGCATTGTCTTTCTCCTCCATAGAGATAAGCAATAAATTGAAGCCGCTATTTATCGAACGCAATCCCGACCTGTTTCACTCTGGAGTTTGGCTCACCAGTGAAGGGGCAGGCACGCGCACGATCCCCGTTCTCCGAACAGGAGAGCGTGCTTCTGCCTAGGGAGCATAGCTGTCAGCAATTAACAGAGTATCAACCTGTTGTTAATGGTTAGCTAAGGTTGTGTTAACAGTCTGTAAAGCGGGGTTAATCAGCTAGAGGTAACGAGAAGAAGAAGCGGCTCCCCTTGCCCAGCTTGCTCTTGACCCAGATGTAGCCGCCGTGGGCTTCCACGATGTGGCGGGCGATGGCGAGGCCCAGGCCGGTTCCACCGTGACTGCGCGTGCGCGCCCGGTCGGACTTGTAGAAGCGCTCGAAGATGCGCGGCAAGTCGGCCTTGGCGATGCCGATGCCCGTATCCTCGACCTCAATCACAACCTGCGCGCCCTCGCCGGCGGGCTGCTGGCTGGCGGCGACGCGCACCCACCCGCCGGCCGGGGTGAACTTGATGGCGTTGTGCAGTAGATTGGCAAGCACCTGCTGGATGCGGTCGGGGTCGACCAGGACGGCGGGCGTCGCCGGCGGAATGTCGGCCGATAGCTGAAGGCCGGCCGCCTCGGCCTGGGAGCGCACTCGCTCCAGCGCCACGCCGACCAGATCGGCGACCGCGGTGGGGACCAGGCGCAGGCGAATCTGGCCCGATTCGATCTGCGACAGCTCGGTCAACTCCTCGACCATCTGGGTCATCGTGTTGATCTCGCGCTCGGCCTGGCCCAGGAAGCGCTCGGCGGCCGGCGGGTCGTTCAGCGCGCCATCCTGGAGCGTTTCTACCACGGCCCGCAACGCGGCCAGCGGGGAGCGCAGTTCGTGCGACAGGTTGCTGACGAAGTCGCGGCGCATCACTTGCAGACGGCGCACCTGGGTCAAGTCCTGAAAGATGACCACGTAGCCGGCCGCGCCGTGCCGTCGGAAGGGGGTGATCACCGCCTGCAGGAACAGGTCAGCGCCGATCTCAACGGCCTCCACCTGTTCGCGCTGTTGCTCGCGGCAGCGCTGCCACAGTTCGATCAGGTGGTGGTGGCGGACGACGGCGGCGAACGGCTTGCCCAACGCCTCCACCTCCTCCACCCGCAGCAAGTGCCCGGCGGCCGGGTTCATCAGCCGGACGTAGCCGAGGTTGTCGGTGATGAGGACGCCGTCGGCCATGTGTTCCAGGACGGTAGAGAACTGCTGGTGATCTTTGGACAGTTCATCGATCTGCTCGCGCTGGCGCTCGACCATGCGGTTGAAGACGCGCACCAGGTCGCCGACCTCGTCGCGGCGGCGCGGCAGGACGCGGGCGGTGTAGTCGCCCTGGGCAATGCGGGTGGCGACCTCGCTCAGCTCGCGCAGGGGCCAGACGGTGCGGCTGGCGATGAACCAGGCCAGCAGCAGGACGGCCAGCACGGCGAAGACGGCCACAGCCAGCACCGCGCCCAGCACGCAAGTCTCACTGCTGAGACAGGACGTCCGCGTCAGATAGAGGTACAGCCCGGCGGCGAGCGCTGCCGTCAGGCTGATGAAGGGGAGGGCAATGCGCCAATAGACCTTGGAGAGCATGGGTGTGGCCCAGGCTGTTAGCCTGCGCTAGCCATCGAAGCGATAGCCAATGCCGCGCACGGTGAGGATGCGCTGGGCGTTGGCCGGGTCAGGCTCGATCTTCTCGCGCAGCCAGCGGATGTGAACGTCCACCGTGCGGCTGTTGCCGTCGAACGACCAGCCCCACACGCGCTCC
>NZ_JAYRVJ010000131.1:0-14683 GCF_041918635.1 Promineifilum sp. (SeqCode) | reverse complement strand
CAAGAACAAAGTGCCCGCGCAACCCAGAAATTCACATATATGCCTGTTGGCAAACGCCGCCGAATGCCCCATAATGAAGCGCATGGACGAATGGCTCTTTCGTGATGAGCTTGAGTTGGCGGCGATTAACGTGCCGCGCGCGGCGCTCCAACTGGCCCGTATTATCGCTTATCCCGACCTGGACCTCGCCGGCTACATGATGGCGCTCCACGAGCTTTCGGAGACAGCCGCCGACAGCATCGATCCGCGCCTGCCTATACCAGAGCAGGTGGATAGGCTGTCAACCTTTCTCTTTGAGGAAGAGGGGTTTCGCGGCAACGCGGCCGACTATGGCGACCCGCGTAACAGCTTCCTCAACGAGGTGATTGACCGCCGGCTGGGCATACCCATTACCCTGTCAGTGCTCTACATCGACGTGGCCGAGCGCCTCGGCATCCCCGCTTATGGCATCGGTTTGCCCGGCCATTTCATCGTCGGCGTAGCCGGGCAGGATCCTGCCCACGTTCACTCCTCGGACCTTTGGCTCGATCCCTATCACGGCGGTCGCCGGCTAGACCTGAACGACTGCGCCGATTTGATCCGGCTGGCTACTGACTACCAAGGGCCGCTGGAGGCCAGTTGGTTCGCGCCTATGTCGCCGCGCAGCATTCTGGCCCGTATGCTGAATAACTTGCGCTCCAGCTACGTCCAGTCCGCCCAGTGGACAAGCGCCGAGCGCGTCATCCAGCTTTTGCGCCAGACGCAACCGGACGCCCCCGAGCACCTGCGCGATCTGGGTCTCGTCTACTATCACCAACGCCGCCTGTCTCAGGCCGCTCACTATCTCAACGCCTATCTCAATCAATCGCCGCAGGCCGATGACGCCCAGGTGATCCGCGACGGTATGAAAGATCTGCTGGACAGTTGGGTGCCGCTGAATTAGCGCCCATGCCGTAGTGTAAAGGTAACCTATGTCAGAGTCGTTCAACCAGACGTTAGCGTCTTTCTGGCGCGGCATCCGCTCGTCGCCGTGGCGAATGGCGCTGGCCGTCATTGTCTTGCTTGTGCTTCTCGTCCTATTGGCGCTTGGCGTGCGTTTTGTCTCTCTACAGTCGCGCTCGCTAGCTCTGCTCAACTGGCTTAACTTGCTACTCATTCCGGCCGTCCTGATCGCCGCCGCGGTCTGGCTCACCAGCGCCTGGCGGCGGACACAGCTGGAAGTGGCCCGCGCTCGCGACGAGCGGGCCATGGTTGAGTCTTACTACGACCGGCTGACTGACCTGCTGCTCTCCCGCGGACTGCGGCAAGCCGCTGTCGATGACGAGGTGTCACGGGCCGCGCGAGCACACACGTTGGCGATCTTGCGCCAGTTGGCCGGCGAGCACCGCGGCCCGGTGGTGCGTTTTCTATATGAGTCGGCGTTGCTCAATGCGGAACAACCGGCCGTCGATTTGCAGACTGCCGAACTAGGCGGGGCCGATCTATCGCGGGCGCAGATGCCGGGCATTAGTTTGCGCAACGTCGATCTGCGTGGGGCGCGCCTGGACGAGGCGTGCTTATCTGCCTCTGACCTGCGCGATGCGCAATTGGAAGGCGCTGATCTCAGCCGCGCCGATCTGAGCGAAAGCTATCTGCGCGGAGCCGTTTTGCGCAATGCCCAACTCTTTGGGGCCAAGCTTCGTGGGGCCATTCTGACCAAAGCGCTTTTGGCCGGCGCCGATTTGCGTGAGGCCGACCTGAGCGAGGCCAACCTGACCGGAGCGGACCTCTCCGGCGCCAATCTGGCCGGCGCCAACTTGAAGGGGGCCAAGCTGAACAACGCGCTGCTGACAGGGGCCACGCTGAGTGGCGCGGATGTGAGTCTGGCCAACCTGAATAAGGCCAATCTAGTCGGCGCGGAGGCGGCTGGCGCGGACTTTAGCGGGGCAAACCTGACGGGCGCGCAACTCAATGGGGCAAAGCTGAATGGGGCTGGCCTAGGTGGCTCTATCCTAAGCGAGGCCGACTTGACTGACGCCGAGTTACGCGAGGCCAATCTTAACCTGGCGAATCTACGCGGCGCGATGATGAACGGAGCCATCCTGAGCGGCGCGAATCTGCGCGATGCCATCATGGGGCGCATCTCGCTCAGTGGCGCCGATCTGACCGGCAGCGACTTGAGCCGCGCCAACCTGAGTATCGCCAATCTCAGCCGGGCCACGCTCAACCGGGCCAACCTGGAGGAGGCGGGCCTGAGCGGCGCAGACTTGCGCTCAGCCCACTTGCGCGGGGCCATCCTCCGCGGCGCGATCCTGCGCGGGGCTATCCTGAGTGACGCCGACCTGAGCCGGGCCGACCTGAGCCGGGCCAACCTGCGTTGGGCCAACCTGAGCAACGCGAACCTGACCGGGGCCGATTTGAACGAGGTCGATCTGACGGATGCCGAGGTCTCGCAGCAGAGCCTTGACAAGGCGCGGTCAGTGAGCAAGGTGGAACGGCTGGACGCGGGAGATCAGGGCGGCCGGGGCGTGGGTGAGCACACCGCCGCGCCGGGGCCATTGGCGCAGACGCAAACGGGGCCTTTTCCCAGCCCGCGCACACCCACCTATCAGCGGCCGACCAGCGCCAAATCGAATCCCACAGAGCCACCCCCGGCCAAGACAGAGTAGGAGCTAGGGACTAGGAAAGAGCGCTCTTCCCTAGACCCTAGTCCCTAACTCCTAATTCCAGGCCAGTTGGCTGCGCGTTTGCCAGTACTGCTCGGCCGGTTCGGCCAGTGACTCAAGCCGCCGGGCCACTTCAGGCGTCTGTAGCCGGGCCAGGTCTATCTCAGTTGCTTTGACATTGGACAACAGGTGGTCGGTGCGAGCCGCGCCGCTGAGGATAACAGCGCGCTCGGCCCAGGGTTGGGCCAGGGCGGCGGCCAGAGCCAGCGCGTCGATAGATGGAGCGCCGTCGGGCGTGCCCACCGCGGCGGCGACCTCCTCCAGCAACTGGCGTTTGGCGGTGAAGGCGAGATCGTTGTTGCGTTCTGTCAGACGGCCGTTGGCCAGGGCTTCCTTAATGATGATGCCCATGCCGGCCTGGTGGGCTTCCAACAGCGCCGGGCCAACCTCGCGCGCCAGCAGGTTCCACGTCGCCTGCACGCTCCGGAAGAGCGGCGCGCCGCCGCTCTCGATAGTCAGCGCCTTGCGCAACGTGTCGGCCTGTTGCGGGCCGCTCAGCGATAGGCCGATTACCAACCCTTCGTCGCGCAGCCGGGCCAACTCATCGAGGACTTGGCCGTTGTCGAGTACGCCGCTGTCGAGTGTCGCGGAGTGAATCTGGTAAAGCCCCAGATAGTCACCCAGCCAGTCGCGGCTCTCCTCGATCTGGCGGCGCAGCACGGGCAGGGTGTGCTCTTTAACTTCGTGCTTCTCGGCCTCGACGCGCCAGCCAGCGGTGTAGGTATAGCCCCACTTCGATCCGACGGCCACGTCGGCCGGCGGGATGGCCCGTCCGCGCAGCCAGCCGGCCAGGAACTGTTCCGCCCGCCCGTAGGAGCGCGCCGCGTCGAAGTAGCGAACACCGGCCGCCCAGGCAGCGTCGAGCACCTCGTGGGCATGTTGCTCCATGGCCGCGACGTCATAGTCGTGGCCGATATCGGTCGCGTGGCCGAGATTAATGTAGCCCGGCCGGCCCAACGCCGCCATGCCCAGCCCGATGGGGGTGACGGCGAGCGCTGTGGCTCCGAACGGATGTCGCTTCATCTTGGTTAGTGTCGCCATACTAGAGTTACTCCCTCTGCTCGACGGCAGTATACTTGGGTGGTTCACAATCCGGCAAGACCTACCAGTCTGATCCCGAAGGGAGTTATCTATGACGATTAGTTCAGCCACGAGCGGCCGGACGCCACTGGCGCTGGCCTTCACCTCTTTCGTGGCGATTGGAACGGTAAATGGTGTACTAGGTGTCGCCTGGCCCTCCATTCAAGCGAGTTTCGGCCTGCCACTCGACGCGCTGGCCTGGCTTCTCACCAGCTCGACCATCGGGTTTTTCGCCGGCAGCGTGTTGGCCGCACAACTTATCGAGAAACTGGGCTTCGGTCGTTTTCTCCTGATATGCAGCTTTGTGGCCGCGCTGGCCGTATTTGGCTACGTCATTGCCCCGAGTTGGTGGGTGATGGTAGCGTGTGGGCTTTTTGTCGGCGTAGGCGGCGGGGCGATGTCCACCGGGCTTAACATCCAGGTCGCGGCGACCAGCACCGTGCGCACGATGAACTGGATGCACGCCAGTTTTAGCGTGGGCGCGTCCATCGGCCCGTTGCTCATGACGGCCATTATCGGCGCCGGCCAAAGCTGGCGGCTAGGCTACATCGTGGCCGGGTTGGTCTACCTGGGTCTGGGATTGGCATTTCTCGCCGCGCTGAGGCAAGGCAGCTTCTTCGATGCCCCTCGCTCGCTATCCGATGAAAGGGAATACAACCTGCCAAAGGTTGCACGACGGACCCGCCCGGCTGAGACGTTGCGGCTGCCGGTAATATGGCTGAGCGTTGTACTGTTCTTCCTCTACACCGGGGTAGAAGCGAGCGCCGGCCAATGGGCCTACAGCCTGTTCACCGAGGCGCGTGGGGTATCCACCTACGTGGCCGGGGCGATGATCAGTGTGTTTTGGGCCATGCTGGCGTTGGGTCGCATCGTGTTCGGCGCGGCGGCCGTTCGCATCGGCGTCGAGCGCCTGCTGCGTCTGGCCATGATCGGCGTACTGCTGTCGGCGGCGCTGCTCGTCGTGCGCGTGACGCCGGTCGGCTTTGCCGCCCTGGCCTTGATGGGTCTCTCGCTGTCGATCATCTTTCCCACCCTGACCGCCCACACGCCCCGGCGCGTCGGCATTGACCATGCCGCCAACGCCATCAGCTTCCAGACCGGCGCGGCCAGCATCGGCCTGGCCCTGTTGCCCAGCCTGGCTGGCTTCCTGGCGGCGCGGGTCGGCCTGGAGTCACTCGGCCCATTCCTGGTCGTTGGGTCGCTGCTGATGTTGACGGCCAATCAGGTCGCGAGCCGGTTGGCCCGGCGCAGCCGGCCTGTGGCCGAGAAAACCGTGGCCGGCTCGACGCCGCGCTGAGCGAAGAAGTAGGCGCAGACCTGTGTGTCTGCTCCTACCCATCCATCCATTCCCTCAGCCGCTCTTCCAAAAGGCCGTAGCCGGTATGGTGGACTTCCAGGGGCAGTTCCAGCGTGGCCGCCACTTCAGCCGCCTTCGCCAGCAGTTCCGGCCGGCCGCTCTGGGTCAGGAAGACGAGCCGGCGATAGTTGCGGAAGTACTCTTCCTTTAGTTGGGGAAACCGATCCAGCCCCAACCCACGCCATATCGTGCCCCGGAAGCCGCGTACCAGAAAGTCAGTCAGGAAGAAGGTTCCCGGCTCCTCTTCCATCAGCGCGTCGAATAGCGCCCCGCCGTACATCTCGTAGCAGTGCGGCCCGTCGATGCGCTGCAACCCCTCCCGCGCCAGAAACGCATCGAGCGCCCCGCGCGATCCACAGTCGCCGAAGACCACCAGCACCCGGTCGTATTGCTCGCGAATGGCCCGAAACCTGCGTTCCACGTCCGGCGCGATCCGATCGGGGTACATATGATCGATGGCCGGAATGCCGTAGACGTCTGCCTCCCAACCGTGGCGGTCAACGATGTCCAGCACCTCGCGCGCCAGCGCCCCGCAGATGATGAACGCGGTTTTCATGCGTGACCTATTCACCCATCCCGCCCGACAGCAGGGCAGCGCTCGCTTGGCTTTTCAGGGAAGCCCGCCGTCGTTGCTGGATTTCGACAAGCTGGTTGGTATGCTCGATGTCGTGGTTGACCAGGTCTTGCACAAAGAAGCGCAAGGTCATCCGGCCTTCGCCTTCGTGAAAGGCGGCGCGCTGCCAGGCGGCGGGAGGCAACCCTTGCAGGAAAGTCAGGGTCGTCGCGCGTTTCATGCGGAATTGCTCGGCTAGTTGCATGATGTCCCGTGTTGCCCACGCCGCCTCGTCGGCCGCACGGGAAACGGCGCTGTGGAGGGCGGGCAACGACGGCTCATTCTCGGCCAGAATACGCCTCAGATGGGCCAGGTAGAGAAGCTCCATCCTGCAGAGATGGTTCAGCACATCACGGCACGACCAGCTATCGGGTTCCGGCCGCCAGACCGCCGCGGTCTCGTCGAGAGCGCGCGTCAGCCGCTCCACGTCGGCCGGGGTAGAGGCCAATGCCTCGAGGAGGATCGCCCGCTTGGTCATTCACCGCTACCGAGATTCTGAGTCATCTGTAAAGCACCCTAACGCTTTCGGGTTAAGTGCGCGGGATTATAGCTGTGGGTAGCTCCATTCACAACCCGTTGACGCCTTGGACTTCACCGTCCGTCCTCCCAGAGGTTGCACTTCAACGAACATATGTTATAGTGATCGCGCTCCGCTGGATTCATCCTCGTTCGCATTCTGGCATAGCAGCGGGAACAGCGGCGCGCGACGCCATGAGATGAACCGCCGCTGCAGGACGATTACTGGTAGGTCGCGCGCGACGAACCAAGGTGTTAACTACCGACGCTCCCCTTTCGAGTAGACCCGGACTCCGGCCAGGGTCCGCTTCTTCCGTTTTGCCCCGCACAACAACCCGATGCCTTCAGCCGGCGCTGTGGTCGTTTTGTCATGGTCACCCCGGCCAGCAGGAGGTGATGCCGGCGAAACGAACTCGCCGCGCGTTGGAAGTTAACTTAGCGTGCGGCCGTCCTGCTTTCGGGGCGCCGTCAAGCTTGGAGGAGAAGTGCTTATGAAGATGCGGAGAGTATCCAAGAAAGAGATGGAGAAGATTCATCCAGCCATCCCCGCCGCGTACGAGAAGCTGGAGCAGGGGCGTATCTCGCGCCGCGAGTTCATGCGCTTTGCCACCCTGCTGGGCATGTCGGCTGCCACCGCAACCATCGCCGCCGCCTGCGCTCCGGCTAACAACACCGGCCAGGTTGCGGCTACCTCAGCCCCGGCCGAGGTAGGAGCGCCAACCGGAGAGCCTGCGCCCACCGAGGCCCCAGCCGCCGGCGCGCCCAAACGGGGCGGCGTCATTACCAAGGCGATGCAGCTACAACTGCTTGACCATCCGGCCCGCCTCTCCTGGTTGGAGGGGGCCAACGTCGTTCGCCAGATCAGCGAATACCTGACCGAGACGGGCAGCGACAATATCACCCGCCCCTACCTGCTCGACCGCTGGCAGGCCAGCGAGGATGTCAAGACCTGGGACCTATACCTCAAACAGGGGGTGACGTTCAACAACGGCGACACGATGACGGCTGACGATGTGATGTTTACCTTCGGCGAGTGGCTGAATCCCGACGTCGGCTCATCCATGCTCGGTCTGCTGTCCTACCTGAGTGGCATGCAGGACGTTGAGAAGGTGGACGACTACCACATCCGGCTGCACCTGCAAACGGCCAACATCGGCGTGCCGGAACACCTCTTCCACTACCCGGCGGTCATCCTGCACCGGAACTTCGGCGGCGACATTGTCCAGTCCCCGGTGGGCACGGGCGCATTCACGTTGGAGGAGTTCGCCGAGGGCGAACGCGCGGTGTGCACGCGCCGGACCGACTACTGGCGCAATGGGGCCGACGGCCAGCCGCTCCCCTATCTCGAACAGGTTGTGTACGTCTCGACCGACAAGGACGCGGCTGTTGCCGCCCTCCAGGCCGGGCAAGTGGATTCGTTGTACGACCCCCGTCCGCCGGATTGGCAAGCGCTAAAAGACGTGGCCGGCCTGGCGACCCGCTCGGTCAGCACGGCGCAATGCCTGGTGCTGCGCATGCGCGTCGATGGCGAGCCGTGGGATGACAACCGCGTGCGCACAGCCCTGAAAATGTCGCAGGACCGCGAGAAGATCCTGCAACTCTCCTACTTCGGCGAGGGCGACCTCTCCCTCGATGCCCACGTCGCGCCCATCCATCCGGAGTTCTGCGAGCAGCCCATTCCCCCTTACGATCCCGAGGGGGCGCGCGCCTTGATGGAGGAGTACGCGGCCGAGAAGGGCATCGAGTTGCCTATCAAGGTCGTCCTCTCTACCAAGAATGACCAGAACGAGCCGGAGATCGCCCAGGCGCTGAAGGAGCTGGCGCTGCCGGCCGGCTTCGATATCGAGTTGGACATCACCGAGCCGGATGGCTACTGGGATCGCTGGACGGAAGTGCCGCTGGGCATCACCGCCTGGACGCACCGGCCGCTGGGCACGATGGTGTTGCCGCTGGCCTACATCCAGGAGGCCATCGGCGCGTGGAACGAGACGCGCTGGTCAGACCCGGAGTTCGAGACGCTGCTGCGTCAGGCCGAGGCCACGCTGGACGTGGAGGAGCGCCGCGCGATCATGTGCAATATCCAGACCATCATGCAGGATCGCGGCCCCATCGGCAATAGCTACTGGAAGCGCGTCTGGAACATCACCCATGAGCGGTTCGAGGGTATCCAGGCCCATCCCACGGCTTTTGATTTCTTCTATGAGGTGTTCGACAAGACACTGTAGTGAAGAGTGGTCAGTGGTCAGTAAGACTGACCACTGACCACTGACCACTGACCTCTAGCCCATGGCCCGCTTTCTCCTCCGCAGCCTCATCTCCACCTTCGTGACCATGTTCCTGGTGTCCGTGTTGCTTTGGGTACTGCTGGAGGTTGCCTCGGGCGACGTGACGGTGAAGCTGCTTGGTGTGTTCTCCACGCCTGAACAGCGCGCTTCCTACCACGCGCAGTTGGGTCTGGACGCGCCCACCTGGCAGCGCTACCTTGACTGGCTGATCGGCAACGATTGGCGGGCCGAAGCCCAGGTGGGCTACCCGCTGATCACGGTGCAAAACCAGGTCACGGGCGAACGGGTCTGGTGGGCTGACGTGGCCGGGGTTCCCACCCAGTGGCAACTGGATGGCGACGCGCTCATCGTCTCGCAGCGACAACTCGATGGAACCATCGTTACCGCGCCGGCCGATGCCGCCTGGTCGCGCGACGAGAACGGCGTCGAGTACTTCTGGGGCGTAGACGGGAACGGCAGCGCCGTCAAATGGGTGCGCGGACAGGGGGCCGAAGTCTGGGTGCTGACCAAGTCCGGCTTGCGCAAGGAGGGCGATGGGCCGCAAGTCTACATCCCGTTGCGTAAAGGGCTGCTGCGGGGCGATCCGGGCATCTCGCTCCAGACGGGACGGCCGGTGTCGGTGACGCTATTCCCGCGCCTGCGCAACTCCGTCATCCTGGCCGCCGTGGCCTTCGCCGTTGTCATGCCGTTAGCCCTCTTGTTGGGCATCGTGGCCGGTGTCAACGAGGGCAGAGCCATCGACCGCACTATCTCTATTGTGGGCCTGACGCTGACGGCCACGCCGGAGTTCGTTACCGGTATCTTCCTGATCCTGATCTTCGGCATCTGGCTGAAGATCGTCCCCGCCGTCGCCATTTTCACGACGCCCAACGCCATCTTCGAGAACCCGAGTTTGCTCGTCCTGCCCGTCATGACGCTGACGGCTGTTGAATTGGGCTACGTCGCTCGCATGACGCGCGCCAGCATGGTCGAAGTGATGGACACGCCCTACATCCGCACGGCCATCATCAAGGGCATGCCGCGCGGCCGGGTCATCTTTCGCCACGCGGTGCGCAACGCGCTGCTGGCGCCGATCACGATCATCATGCTGCACGTGAACTGGCTCATCGGCGGCCTGGTGGTTGTGGAGGTCATCTTTGGCTATCCCGGTCTGGGCCAGTACATCTACGACGCGGCCGTCTTCGGCGATTTCAATGCCATCGAAGCGGCGGCGATGATTATGGTCGTCGTTGCCGTCGGCACGCGGCTCATCGGCGACTTCGCTTACACCTTGCTCAATCCGCGCATCCGCTACGCGTGAAGAAAATCATCCGCAGATTAGGCAAGTTTTGAGGGACGTTGTATGGCGACACCGCAGCTACCTGGCTCTCAGACCCTGCCGGTGACCGGGCCGGCGCGGCGGCGGCTGTGGTCGGGCCTGTCCATCATCTTCGAATCACGCATCGCCACCATCGGCCTGTTCATGGTGCTGTTTTGGATCGTCGTGGGCCTGATCTCATTCGTCTGGACGCCCTATCCCCCCAATTCCAGCCTCTTCACGCAGAACTTGCCGCCCAACTCCGCCAACTTGCTGGGGACGGATAATCTCGGCCGCGACACACTCTCCCGGCTCATGGTAGGCACGCAGGTCGTTCTGCTGAAGACCCGCATCCCTGTCGGCGACAGGACGATCTCCATCCCTCTCGGCGTCGCCATCTGGGGCGTGCTGGGCTCGCTGGCCTTCGGTACCTTCCTGGGCCAGATCGCCGGCTACCGGCGCGGCTGGTGGGATCAGGGGATCATGCAGGTGCTCGATGCCTTCGTCGCTTTCCCCAGCATCGTGCTCTACCTGGTGGTCATCGCCGCTCTCAACCGCGGCGACCTGGTGGTCATCTTGGCCATCGCCATCACCGGCGCGCCGGGCGTGGCCCGTCTGGCGCGCGGCCTGACCCTGGATATCAGTACCCGCGACTACGTCCGCGCTGCGGAAACGCGCGGCGAGAGCAAATGGTACATCATGTTCCGCGAGATATTGCCCAACGCCCGCGGCCCGCTGCTGGTCGATTCCATGTTGCGCGTCGGCTATGCCATCTTCGCCATCGGCACACTGGGCTTTCTGGGCCTCGGTCTGCCGCCCCCCGATCCCGATTGGGGCTCGATGGTCAACGAGGCCCGTCGCTTCATGTTCTCCAGCGCCTGGGGCGTCCTGTGGCCGTCGCTGGCTATCTCGTCGCTGGTGGTTGGCCTCAGCCTGTTGGCCGATGGGCTGCGTGAAGAGTTGACTAGATACCAGAGATAGGGACTAGGGACTAGGGAAGGGCGCTCTTCCCTAGTCCCTAGCCCCTAACCCCTAGTGCTCTGTTAGCATGATTGCTGAACTTTTACAATCGGATAAAGTCGCTTCAGTCGGATGCGCGCATCTTCCGTTGTGAAGCGCCAATCAATTCCGACTTGCTTTTGATTGCGCTCCCTTTGCCACGCTTCGGCTTTCGCTGTCACTGTTTTAATATCCGGTAAGCGCGACTTCAGACGTTGGCGCCTTAAAACCGACAGTTCACACTCAGCCATATTCAGCCAACTGGCATGGACTGGTGTGTAATGCCACTCGAGCTTGCCGGCAATGCGGCGCGCCTCAGGTGGTGCAAACCGCTCGTACAAGCAAGCGGCATGATGGATGTTGAGATTATCGGTCACCAGCACGACCTTCCTGGCTGTGGCATACACGTCATCAACCAACTCCTTGAGCACCTGGGCAAAATCCAGCTTGGTGCGCTGCGGGCTGACCCAAACCTTGCGAAAGCCGGCCAGCGGTTCAACGGCCAGAAAAACCGAGCATTGACCATGTCGCTCGTATTCATGGTCTTCCCGTTTGGCCTGACCGGGTTCCATGGGGAGTGAACCACGCGGCGTTGACCGTAACACCTTCTGGATTTCATCCAGGCACACTTGCGGATAGTCGGCATTGTAAGGTCGTTGGTAGACGTCGAGAATCTCTTCCATCTGCGCCACAAAGCGTGACCCTGGCTGCGGCATATTCCACGATTTTACTTGCCAGGGCTTAAGTTCATTTTTTTGAGCGCCTCGCCCACGGCCACATGGCTGATAGAATCGATGATTTCCAGCGACACCAATCTATCGGCCAGTAGACGCAGGGTCCAACGGTCATACCCTTCAGGTGGGTTACTGCAAGCCAACGCCACGAGATGGGCTTCCACTTCACCGTCGATCTTGGGCTTGGCACCGGGTCGTGGCATTTCATACAAAGCACGGTTTAGCCCTTCGCTGAAGTAACGCTTTTTCAGGTTGTAAATAGTGCCCTGGCTGATCATCGCGGCATCAATCACTTGCTCGATGGTGCGTGTTTCACCTTCACTTCTGTCCAGAAGAAGGAGTGCGCGTGCTCGAGCAATGACCCGGGCCGAATGGACGCCAGACTTTATCATTTGTTCAAGTTCAGTTCGTTCGTTCTTTTGTAGATAGATATGTTGATGTGCACTCATGCCCCTATTTTGGGCAAAATCGATTCAATTACAAGCTCTAGCTTAACGATGCACTAGTAGTCTAACAAACAAATATTGCTGGACGAGCTAAAAGGTGGCATTCTTCGACCAAAACCAGGCCTGAGGAGCGAAGCGATGCCCACCAAACGATACAGGGTCACGTTAACAAATGAAGAGCGGGCGGAATTGGGCGGCGTGGTCAGCAAGG
This sequence comes from Promineifilum sp. (SeqCode), assembly GCF_041918635.1. Classification (NCBI taxonomy): domain Bacteria; kingdom Bacillati; phylum Chloroflexota; class Ardenticatenia; order Promineifilales (SeqCode); family Promineifilaceae (SeqCode); genus Promineifilum (SeqCode); species Promineifilum sp. (SeqCode). The sequence goes on along the minus strand of NZ_JAYRVJ010000131.1, from coordinate 2,461 downwards.
GCAAAGGTGCAGCCGGCCGAATGACGCGAGCTCGTATCTTGCTGATGGCCGATGAAAACCAGGTCGAAGGGGGCTGGAAAGATGCCGACATCGCCCGGGCCTTAGGCGTCCACGGACGAACGGTGGAGCGAATACGAGAGAAGTGTGTGGTCATGGGGTTGGAAGCGGCTCTCAACCATCGTCGGCCACAAAAGAGACGAGGCAAGGTGTTGGATGGGGCGGCTGAGGCGCGCTTGGCCCAATTGGCCTGTACGGAAGCGCCAGATGGACACGAACGCTGGAGCCTCCAAATGCTGGCCGATAAACTCATTGAATTAGAAGTGGTCGAGACCGTTTCGCGCGAGACGGTTCGAACCACGCTCAAAAAAATGAGCTTAAGCCCTGGTTGAAAGCGCAGTGGTGCATTCCGGAAAAGGAAAGTGCCGCGTTCGTCTGCGCCATGGAAGATGTGTTGGCCGTTTACCACCAACCCCACAACCCCCAACGTCCGCTTGTCTGCTTTGACGAGGGGAGTAAGCAGCAAACGAAAGAAACCCGTTTGCCCTTGCCGCCACAACCAGGCCATGTCGCCAAATATGACTACGAGTATGAACGGAATGGAACCAGCAACTTGTTTATCTGCTTTGCGCCCCTGGAAACGTGGCGACGGGTGAAAGTCACCGACCAACGGACGATGATTGACTTTGCCCATTGTATGCGCGACCTGGTTGATGTCCATTTCCCGGAAGCGGAGAAGATTGTGCTGGTCATGGATAACCTCAATACCCATAAGCTGGCGTCGCTCTACACCGCCTTTGCCCCCGCCGAAGCACGGCGTATCATCGACAAGCTGGAAATCCATTACACGCCCAAGCATGGCAGTTGGCTCAACATGGCTGAAATTGAACTGAGTGTCCTTCATCGACAGTGCCTTCAAGCACGTATCCCTGACCAGGCGACTTTGATGGACAAGGGTGCGGCCTGGCAGAAACGGCGCAACGCCGGTCGCTCAACAGTTCACTGGCGTTTTACCACCGAGGATGCTCGTATCACGTTACATCGCCTTTATCCGACAATAAATGTTTGTTAGACTACTAGCTACCTGACACAAAAAGGAGGATGACAGCCAAGGAACCTGTTACAGTTGAAAGTGACAAATCCACCAAACAGGAAAAGCCATGACCGTCATCCAAACCTATCATACAATGCTCGCCCAAATTCAGCATATCGTCCCGACAGGGCATCTCTATCGCCAGCGCGTTATGGCCTGGTTCATGACCGGCATCTACCTCGGCCGGACGGTGCATACGTCCAAGGTGGCCAACAAGATACCGGGCCAGGCGAAACGGGCCAGTTGCACACGTCGCCTGAGTCGGTTTCTGGCCAATGGTGCCATCCGTGTGCGGGCCTGGTATGAGGCAACGGTGACGGCCTTATTGCAGGCCGCGGCCCAGACCGGTCAGGTTCGCCTGATTATCGATGCCACCAAAGTTGCCCAAAACCATCAATTGCTGATGGTCGCTCTGGCTTACCGCCGGCGGGCGTTGCCAATCGCCTGGACCTGGGTGCGGGCAGCCAGGGGGCACAGTTCAGGGCGGAAACAAATCGCGCTGCTGAGTTACGTCCAGCGCCTGATGCCGCCAGAGACAAGGGTGGTCGTCACCGGTGACAGTGAATTCACCCCCTTGCAGATGCAACTGGAGAGTTGGGGCTGGTTCTACGTGCTGCGTCAGAAAGGCAGCCACCTGTATCGCCCTCAACCTGACCAGCCTTGGCAGCGCGTGGACTCGCTTCTGGATGGCCCCGGTCAGCAGTGTTGGTTGCCCGCCATCGAACTCACCGAACAACACCGGCTGCCGTGCAACTTCCTGGCTTATTGGCGTCGCGGCGAAAAGCAGCCCTGGTTGTTGGCCACCAATTTGCCTTCGGCCCGTCAGACCCTCCAGCAGTACAAGGTGCGCGCCTGGATCGAAGAGATGTTCGGCGATTTCAAACGCAATGGTGCTGACCTGCAACAGAGTCGCTTGCGTCATTTCCTGCGCCTCTCCCGCCTAACGCTGGTCGTCGCCTTGCTCTACGTCTGGGTCGTGGCCTTTGGCTCGGCGGTCATCAAACGTGGCCATCGTCATCTGGTCGACCGGGCTGACCGGCGCGACCTCAGCATCTTTCGTATCGGCTACGATATGTTGGAAAGGTGCCTTATCAATAACCTGCCTGTCTCGCTCAGGCTGGTGCCTTTCTTTACCTGATTTTTTGTGTCAGGTGACTAGGCAACTAACAACTAACAACTAATGAACTGGCTCCTCCAACCCCTCCAATACGTCTTCATCGTCCGCGCCCTGCTGGCGGCGGTGATCGTCGGCGTCGTCTGCTCCGTGCTGGGCGTCTACATCGTCCTGCGCGGCATGGCCTTCCTGGGCGATGCCATGTCCCACACCATCCTGCCCGGCGTCGTGGCCGCCTACTTCCTGGGCTGGCCGCT
>NZ_JAYRVJ010000130.1:0-12756 GCF_041918635.1 Promineifilum sp. (SeqCode) | reverse complement strand
GGGCGATCAGGCCGGCCAGAGCCAGCGCCGCGGCGGCCAGCACAACCGTTCGCGCCATCGGGCGCGCGCGCCGCGGCGATTCATCGGCCCAGCGGCGCAATAGCGGCGCGGCGCTGAAGGCCAGGAAGATCAGGGCGAAGAGCGGGAAGTACTCCACAAAACGGCGCGACTTGAAGAACATGAAGCCGAAGACGGCCACCAGCCCCAGCCCCACCAGCGATGCCCGGTCGATGCGCTCCTCGCGCCAGCCGAGGGCCAGCGCCCCCAACAGCACGGCGGCCAAGGCCGGCCCCGAGTTCGTCACCACCGTCCACGTCTGGTAGGGCGACCACTCGTTGCCGACGGGCACAACCGACTCGCCCACCTTGGGCAGCAAGTGGCCGGCAATGAAGGCGATGTCCTGCGGGAAGTAAGGGTTGATCACCAACCCCAAAGCGATGCCGGCCGCCGGGAAGAGCAGCGCCGGCCAGGCTACCCGCCGCTCCAACATGAACACGGCCACGACGTAGACGCCGGCCACCACCAGCAACAGCGGGAAAGCATTGTAGAACCAGACGTAGAGGAAGCCCAGCGGGGCCAGCCACTTGTGCCGGCCCGTCAGCAGCCAGTGCAGCGCCAGCGCCAGAAAGATGATCGAGCCGGATTGGGCGCGGGCCATGCTCATGCGGTAGAGGAACGCCTCGGACACGGCGAACAGGCCCAGCGCCCAGACGGCGGCGTAAGGCACTTCCTGACCGCGCAACAGCCACCACACGGCCAGCACGCCCAGGGCGGGCAGGACGATGGTCGCCAGCTTGGCCCCCAGCGTCAGCGCCGCGCCGCCATCGACGGCCGGATCGACCGGCGCGAAGAGGGCCAGGAAAAGGTGAAAGAGCAGGTGATGGTCGTAGTAAGCGTTCGCGTTCAGGATGGTGCGGGGCAGCACGTCAAAGACCGGCTTCAGTCCCTCCTCGCGCATGAGGTAGCCCATTTTGATGTGGTAGTAGCCGTCGTTGCCCACAATGCCCGGCGTGGCGAACTGGACGACGGCAAACAGAGCCGCCGCTGCCAGAAAGACGGCCGCACCGGTGGCGATCAGCCGCGCATTGATCCCAGACCTGACAGGTCTCAGAAGACCTGTCAGGTCCAGCGGACGGACTCCCTTCTCAGCCATCAGTCATCCCCCTGGTTGTCATTTTGATTGCCGTTGCCGTTGTCGTCGTGGTTGTCGTTTCCGTTATCGTCGTTGTCGTTGCTATTGCCGTTGTCGTCGTTGTTGTTCCCATTGCCGTTGTCGTCGTTGTCGTTGCCATTGTCGTCATCGTGCGGCGTGGCCGTTGGTGGCGGCGGGGGCGGCGTCGGATCGTTTGGTTCCGGCGTGGCCGTGGCCGGCGGCGGCGGCTCGTTGTCGTTCTCGTTGTCGTCGTTATCGTTATCGTCGTCACCAGGCGTGGCCGGCGGCGGGGGCGGCGCGGTCGGCTCCTGGGCGGCCGGCGTCGCCGTCGGCGGAGGGGGTAGCGTACTCGTGGCCGTCGCACTGATGGTCGGGATAGCCGACGTCGGCGCGGCGGTCGTCATGGCGGCTGGCGTCGCGCTGGCAGACGGCGTGGCCGTGGCCGGCAAAGCGGTCGCGGTCGGCGAGGGGTTGGGCGTGCTGGGCGGTGTAGGTTCCAGTACCGGAGTCGGCGGCGGGGCGCTGACCACCGTCACGCGCATGGCAAGCACCGCGCCGGCGGCCGTCTGTCCGGAGACCTCCACCCACGCGCCAACCACCGGCGAACCGTCTACCACCGCAGCCGCCGTGACATCCACCGGCAGTCCGGCCACCGTCCAACGCGCGGCGTCCATCGTCTCGATGGTCCCGGCCAGCGCCACGTCGGCCACCACGCCGCGGGCCAGCAGTTGTTCGATCTCGGCGATGCGTTCCTGGCGGAAGCGCTCGCGCAACTCAGCGGCTCGCTCCGGGTCGCGGGCCAGCGCCAGCCGCGCTCCCTCGACGAACTGCTTGACCTCGTAGAGGGCGCTACCCGGCGCGGCCGAACCGGACGCGCCTGCCAGCGCCGCCCCGCCCAGGAAGACGACCAGCAGGACAGCCAGCGCCGGGGCCAACAGTCGGGCCAGCCAACGGACCCCGGCGGCGCGGCGCGGCGCGGCGGTCTGCCCGGCGGCCGCGGCCAGGAAAGCGGCCCGGGAGCGCCGCTCGGCCGTCACCGCCGGCTGCGTGCTCAGCGTCGCCAGGCGGGCGGCGGTCAGCAGCAGCGGGCGCAATTCGGCGGCCTGCGCGGGGTAGCGGGCAACGATCTCCTCAACACCCACGCCCTGCTCCAGCAAGTCCAGCGCCTCGATGAGGATGCTCTCCGGCAACTCGTTCATCGCCTCGCCTCCTGCCCGGTCAGCCGCCGGGCCAGCGCGCCGATGGCCCGCGCCTGTAGCATCTTGACCGACCCCTCGCTCTTGTTGACCGTCTCGGCCACGTCCTTGATGGGCAGGCCATAGCCGAAGCGCAGGGCCAGTACGTGCTGCTGCTCCGGCGTCAGCTCGGCCAGCGCCGCGCGCAACTGCTCGCCCCCCAGCCGGTCTTCCAGCTGTTGTTCGGGGCCGCGCTCCCGGCCGGCAATGGATTCGTCCAACTCAGTCCAGTTCATCTGCTTTTGCTTGCGATAATGCTCTTTCAATACGTTCTGCGCCGCGCCGAAGAGCCAGCCGCGAATCGTGTTGGGCGGCGCGCTCCGGTCGCGGATGGCGGCCAGGAAGCGGGTAAAAACCTCGCTGGTCAGGTCCTCAGCCGTCTGTGGGTCGGAAACCCGGAACGACAGGTAGCGGTACACGGGCTGATAATACTGGTCGTGAATGTGACCGAGCGCGTCCTGGTCGAGGGCGCGCGCCCGGCGCAGCAATGTCTGTTCATCCATCACAGGGCGATGATACTCGATTTCGGTCAACGCTCCAGCGGCGGCGGGCCAGTATCCGGCATCCATATTATCGCTACCCATTGTTAACGGTACGTCTCTCGCCGATGTAGATACTGGCCGTTCGCCGCCGCGGCGGCTGAGGTGCTCAGCGACGGGGGCTAGTTAGTCGTCGCCGTGGTCATCATCGTCGCCGCCGCCATGATCGTCATCGCCATTATCGTTGCCGTGGTCATCGTCGTTGTCATTGCCGTGGTCGTCGTTGTCGTTGGCGTTGTCGTCGTGGTCGTCATTGTCATTCACGTTGTCATCGTGATTGTCGTTGGCGTTGTCATCGCTGTCGTCATCGTTGTCGTTGACGTTGTCGTCAGTGTCGTCGCCGTTGTCATTCACGTTGTCGTCATTGTCATTGGCGTTGTCATCGCTGTCGTCATCGTTGTCGTTGGCGTTATCGTCGCTGTCGTCGCCGTTGTCATTCACGTTGTCGTCATCGTTGTCATTGGCATTGTCGTCGCTATCGTCATCGTTGTCGTTGGCATTGTCGTCGTTGTCGTTCACATTGTCGTCGCCATTGTCATTGGCGTTGTCGTCGTTGTCATTGCCGTTGTCGTCGCCATTGTCGTTGCCGTTGTCATCGCCGTTGTCGTTGGCGTTGTCATCGTCACCTTCGGGAGTGAATTGGCTGGCGGCGACCACCTCCGCGCCCAGGCGCAGTTCGATGGCCGAGGTAGCCGTGACGACGGGGACGGTTTGGCCGTCAGCACTCTTGGCCCGGAACTCGCCCCGGCCGTTGGCGCCGACGACGATGCTGCCGGCGAGCGCGCCATCAACGTACACGTCCACCGTCTGCCCGGCCAGCGCGCTCAGGCCGCTGATCTCCACCTCGATCTCGCTCTGGCCGTCGCTGTTAACGTCGTACTCGGCGCGGCCGGCGGCGGTGGGGTGCGCGGCGCTGCCCGCCAGCGGGGCGTCCAGTTCTACGCGGGGAGTAGACGTGGGCAGGGGCGTTCCGGTCGGAACGGGCGTCGGGGTCGCCGCCTGCGTGAGGCGCGCCAGCCCACCGGCCACCCGCGCCGGGGACAGTCCAACCGCCCGACTGCTCTCGGCCTCGGTCAACTCGCGGGCCATCACCGTGGCGGCGGCGGCCAGCAAGCTCAGTAGCAAAATCGTGATCAGTACAACTCGCTTGTTCATTCGTTTCTCTCCTATACCGGGGTGGTGAACACACTGTTCTCGTCTATACAGTGCCGCGCCGGTCGAAAAAGTAACGGGCATCGCCCGTTCGGAGTCCGCATCTGAGGATGCGGACTCTGATCACCCCCGCACCCCCAGCCACTTGCCACCTCCCGCTCCCCCGCTATAATGCCCCCGAGCCCTACGTCGTCCCCACCGCCGCCCCGCTCATCCTGTCAACCACAGTAGAGGAGGTACAGCATGAGAGTACGCATCCTGGTGATCGCCGGCAGCATTGCCCTGGCTGTTGGCCTGCTGGTGGCAACGCTGGCCTTGGCCCAAGGCCCGCGCCCCACCGCCCAACCGGACGGGCCGACCGAAGCGGAGCGCGAGGCGGCCGCCGCCGCCGCGCTGGAAGCCGATCCCGGTCCCGAACCCGCCGTTCCACCCTTGATGGCCCCGTGGCAAGTCATCACCGCCCCACTGTTCGCCGGCGTCAGCGACCCCGCCATCGGCGCCTACCTGATCGATCCCGTCAGCGGCGACGCCCTGCCGCTTTTCGACCGCTTCGAAGTCTGGGGCGCGGCCTATGACGGCGACAACGGCCGCGTCTTCTTCAACCGCGGCCCCATCCTCTACAGCTGGCCGCTCGACGGCTCGCCCACCCGGCTGGGAACCATCGAGAGCGTCACGACAGAGGAGAGCCTGTCCATGTACGGGCTGGCCTACGGGGACGGCGTGCTCTACGGCGCGCGCGGCATCAGCAGCGCCGGCCACCCCGAGGGCATCTACGCCATTGACCCGGCCACGCGCCAGGCGACACTGGCCATTGACTTCGCCCCCAACCCGGCCAGCACCGACGTGGGCGGGCTGGCCGCCGACCCGGCTACCGGCGCGCTCTACGGCGCTAACGACGCCCCCGGCGCGCTGCAAGGGCTGGTGCGGATCGAGCCATCGGGCCAATTCACCGTCATTGCCCCTTACCCGGAGGGAGAGGACGACATTGACGGGCTGGCTATCGGCGACGGCCAGGCCTATTTGGTCACCGACGAGCCTGGCTCCATCTACGTCTTCGACTTCGCGACGCTGGCCTACACCACGCCCCTCACAACGCCCTGGACGACGAGCGAACTCTTTGCCGGAGCGGACTGGATCGCGTCGAGCATCAGCCTGACTAAGACGGTGGGCGTGGAGCCGGGCGTGTGCGCCGCGACGGACGCTATCGAGGTCGAGATGGGCAGCGAGGTCACCTACTGCTACACCGCGACCAACACCGGCCCCATCCCGCTGGCCCTCCACGACCTGGAGGACTCGGCCTTCGGCGCGCTGCGCGACGGCCTCGCCTTTGAACTGGCCCCCGGGGCCAGCACGTCCGTCATGCACACGGCCACGCTGACGACCACCACGGTCAACACCGCCACCTGGACGGCCTACAATGCCGGCCCGTCGACCATCGCCACGGCCAGCGCCACGGCGACCGTGACCGTACCCGCCGCGCCGTCCATCACCCTGACCAAGACGGTCGGCCGCGACCCGGCCGCCTGCGCCGCGGGGAGCACGCTGGCCATCGACCCGGACGAGGCAGTGACCTACTGCTACCGGGTGACCAACACCGGCAACGTCAGCCTCGCCCTCCACGACCTGGAAGACTCGGCCCTCGGCTCCCTGCTCGACGGCCGCGCACTCGACCTCGCGCCAGGGGCCAGCGCGACTATCACCGAGACGGCCACCATCACCCAAACGACGGTCAACACCGCCACCTGGACGGCCTACAACGCCGGCCCGACAGACGTGGTCACAGCCACGGCCACGGCCAGCGTCACCACCGAGCGCACGCCGGCCATCCTGCTCAGTAAGACGGTGGGGCTGGTCGCCGGTGAGTGCGCCGCGACCACTGAGTTGACGCTGGACGCGCCGGGTGAAGTGACCTACTGCTACCGCGTGACCAACACCGGCAACGTGACGCTGAACTGGCACGACCTGACCGACTCGGCGCTCGGCTCGCTGCGCGATGGGCTGGCGCTGGCTCTCGCGCCGGGCGACAGCGCCACCATCCTTGAGACGGCGGCGATCAGCGAGACGACCACCAACATTGCCACCTGGACGGCCTACAACGCCGGCCCGGCCGATTCCGTCTCGGCCACCGCGGAGGCGACGGTGACGGTGCTACCGCCCCCAACCGAGCCGGAGATCGACGTAACTCCGGCGGCAATGGAGGTGGAGGCAGGCCCGAACAGCCAGGTGGAGCGCACGCTGACCATCAGCAACAGCGGCGACGGCGAACTGACGTGGTCGATCCAACTCGCGCCGGAGAGTTGCGACGCGCCGGGGGTGTTGCTGTGGGTGGCGGTCGGGCCGCCATCGGGCACAACCGCGCCTGGTGGATTGAGCGACGTGACCGTGACGTTCGACGCGGCCGGGATGGCCCCGGACACCTATACCGGCGTTCTCTGCGTCGCCAGCAACGACGCCGACGAGCCGCTGGTGGCCGTACCGCTGACGCTAACCGTCCTGCCCGAGCCGCCGCCGACGCGGAAGGTCTTCTTGCCGATTGTGCCCGGGTCGCCGCGCAACCCTAAAACGCCTTAGCCCCGTTCGTAGTCAGACGATTTTGAAACTTAACAAATGAATGCGGATATCGCAACGAACGCTCTGGGCGAGGCGTAGGGGCGGGACAATCGGCGCGACGCATCTCGTCCGGTCACCGGAACGTGGATCGCCGATTGTCTCGCCCCTTCTGTCGAGCCGCGTCCGCCCAGAGGGCGAGACAACGCGGCATCTACAGGGTTCTGCAAAACGAGACCGTTCGGCCGCGTTGTCCCGCCCCTACGCCGCGCGCTATGGTATCCGTATCCATTTGTTAAGTCTCAATATCGCCGTTCTTCGCACCGGTGCGAAGAACAGCGATAAATCGCCTGACTACAAACCTCGCAACGCCGCCGCCACCCGCGCCTTCAATTCCGGCCGCTCCTCCAGCGCCCGTCGTAGGTCTTCGGCCGTGTTCAGGCGCACCCCCTCGGCGGCCAGCGCGGCCACGGCGCCGGCCAGCGCCTCGCGGACGGCCGGCGGAACTTCATCTTCCGCGCCGGCCGGGCCGGCCGCGGCGGCCAGCGCGGCGGCCGTGGCCGGGTCTTCGCCCAGCAGCAACGGCAGCGCCTCGCGGGCCGCGCCGGCCAGCCCGCGCGCCAGCCACTCCTCCCGCCACGTCGCGCCCAGATGGTCGTGCAACATGCCCACCAGCGCCGCGGCCTGCTCTTCGTCCCGCTCGCGCTCGTCGCCGCGCGCCGGGGAGAAGAGCAGCGCCGGCTCCGCCCCCGGCCGGTAGACCAGCAGGGGCGCGTTGATCGTCGCCGTGTGGCCGCAGGCGGGGCAGCGCAGGTCATGGAGCGTGCCCGCGCGCAGCAGAATTAGCAGGTCGGGGCGCTCGTCGGTGTCTACGATGACCCAGACGTCGGCGGTGAATGGCGCGCCGCAGTGGCGGCAAGGCAAGGTGGCAGGTTCGGCGTGAGAGTGCATGGGTTGAGTATACCGTGGCGCGGGTTTCCTAACCCGTGGCCGCTGCACGGGATAAGAATCCCGCGCTACACTGGACTTTACACTCATCTTGACACGCAAAATAACCTAAGTATAATTCTAGGCGCGAAGGCAGGGACGGCGTGAATCACTCACGTTGTCCCTGTTTATTTACTACTTGGCCGGCTTGTCGATTGTCTTGATCGCTTGACATCAGGAGGCATAGATGAATTCCCACTCCCCCGTTCGCGCCCTGTTCCAACGGCTCCTCTGGCCGGCGCTGCTGGCGCTGGCGCTCGTGCTGGCGCTCGGTCCGGCCGCCTCGATCGAGGCGGCTACCTTCCGCAACCACATCGCCCGCGTGCCCGACACGCCCAGCAACACCCAGACCGCGCGCGTCTGGATCAACAGCGACACCGCCCTTGGCGAAACGGCCGGCGTCGAGACGCTGATCAACGGCGTCTATACCAAGCATCTGGGCGTGTTCCAGGATGGCGGCTGGGGCGTTTATCCTGGGGCCAACTGGCGCGTAGACCTGCCGGCCCAGCCCGCTGGTACGTTCGTCCAGTACCAGCTCTTCACCCGCAATCAGAGCGGCAGCGACTACGGCTTCACCGGCTTCAACTGGAGCTACACCGTCAACGGCGGCGACGTCCAGTGGAACGACCTGGTTCACAACACCTTCGATAGCTGGTCCCGCTTCCCCTCCGGCGCGGTGGCGGCTGGGACGGAAGTGACGCTACGCATCAACTCCGCACCCGGTGACGTGGACAGCGTCGCCCTGCGCGTCTACACCTATGATCCGGCGACGGGCAACACCTCCGGCCCGGTTGATTACGCCATGAGCTACCAGCAGATTCAGTGGTACAGCCCCCCCGTCGTCGGCCAATGGAGCCACACCCTGGTTACGCCGGCCACGCCGGCCATCCTCTACTACCACTTCGTCATCACCGACGCGGGGGACGTGGACTACTACGGCGACGACCATGGCGGCCCCCACGACAACCTGAACCAGGGCGGCGCCGGCGCGGCCAGCGACAACCAGGCGGCCGAGGGCTTCCAGCTCACCGTCTACGCCAACGGCTTCCAGACGCCGGATTGGCTGAAGGACGCCGTCGTCTACCAGATCTTCCCCGACCGCTTCCGCAACGGCGACCCGAACAACGACTACTGCCGCAGCGGGGGCACGACCGGCTGCCCCCTCTTCTACGGCGACCAGGACATCCTGCTGCGCGAACCGTGGAACAGCCTCATCGGCGATCCGCGCCAGCCCGGCCCCTACGAAAACGAGTACGGCACCCAGTTCTACGGCGGCGACCTGCAAGGCCTCATTGACAAGCTCGACTACCTCAAGGCCGCCGGCTTCGACACCATCTACACCACGCCCATCTTCGACGGCAGCTCGAATCATCGCTACGACACCGACGACTACATGGCCATTGACCCGGCCCTGGGCACGCTGGCCGACTTCAACGAACTGATCACCGAGTTGGAAGCGCGCGACATGCACCTCATCGTGGACGGCGTCTTCAACCACACCTCGTCCGACAGCGTCTACTTCGACCGCTACCACCGCTACGCCGGCAACGACGGCGCGTGTGAGTCGCTGGCCGCGCCCACCCGCGACTGGTTCGAGTTCCTCAACAACGACGTACCCTGCGGCGACGGCGACTACACCGGCTGGTTCGGCTATAGCAGCCTGGCCGTCTTGCAGGACGGCGAAGACGAGGTGCGCGACTATATCTACCGCGCCGCCAACAGCGTCACGGAGACGTGGTACGACCGCGGCGTCCACGGCTGGCGCTTCGACGTGGCCGACGAGATTAGCCACAACTGGTGGCGCGACTTCCGCCCCTACGCCAAGGCCGACGCCCCCAACGGCCCGCTGGTCGGCGAAGTCTGGCCCGACGCCAGCGCCTTCCTGCTGGGCGACCAGCTCGACTCGGTGATGAACTACCGCTTCCGCAAGAACGTGCTGGGCTTCGTGCGCCAGGCGGGCTTCGAGGACAACGACAACAACGGCAACAACGAGATCATCAGTCTGACCCCCAGCCAGTTCGACCGGGCGCTGAAGTCGGTGCGCGAGGACTACCCGCCCGAAGCCACGGCGGCCATGCTCAACCTGCTCGATAGCCACGACACCAACCGCCTGCGCTACCTGGTGGACATCCTGGGCGAGAGCGACGCCGAAACGCTGCAACGGCAGAAGTTGGCCGCCCTGTTCCAGTACACCTACATGGGCGCGCCGATGGTCTACTACGGCGACGAAGTGGCCCTCGACTCCCCCTCGCTGGCTAACCACGTGACCAACGGCCCGGAGGACGACCCCTACAACCGCGCGCCGTATCCGTGGGCGGACGAGGCCGGCGACGACACCCTCTACGGCCCGGCCGACGCCGACATGCTGGCCTACTACACGCGGCTGGGCGAGTTGCGGCGGCAGTACCCCTTCCTCAGTGACGGCGACTTCTATACGATGCTGACCGGCGACACGACCTCGTGGACGTCGGACGACGACACCACCTACGTCTTCGCCCGCACCGGCAGCGGCGAGACGGTCTTCGTTGCTCTGAACCCCGGCAATAGCGCCAACACAGTCAACTTGTCCAGCGGCCTCATTGACTATGGGTCGGTATGGGAAGACATGCTGACCGGCAACATCTACAACGCTCCCTATGGCAACATCTCCCTGACCCTGCCGCCGCGGTCGGGCGTCTTCCTGGCGCTGGCGGTCACGTCGCTCACGGTTGAGAAGACGGCCGTCGGCGACACGACCGGCCTGAGCGACTGGCAGTTCAGCGTCAACGGCGACGGCGGCTACACCACGCCCGCCGGCGGTGGTGAGTTCACAATCACCAACATCATCACCGGCACGACGACCGTGGCCGAGACGGCGGTCAGCGGCTGGACGGCGGCCGTCAATTGCGACAACGGCGCCATGGGCACGGACTCGACTACCTTCAACCTCGACACCGGCGAGGACGTGGTCTGCACCTTCACCAACACCCAGGACGCGCCGCCCACGGGCGATCTGACCATCACCAAGGTCGTCGTCGGCACGCCGCCGGGGGCCGACTGGGCCTTCAGCGGCGGCCTCGGCCCGTTTAACCTGCCCGCCTCGGGCGGCGGCGCGACCTATAGCGACCAGGCCACGGGCGAGTACACCATCAACGAGACCTACGTCCCCGGCTGGGCGACGTCGTCCAGTTGCACCCCCGGCAGCGAATTGGGCGGGCGCAACGTGACGCTGACGCTGGACGCCGACGAAGCGGCCGAGTGCGTCTTCACCAACACCCTCTGTCAGCCTGGCTACTACGATGACATGGCTGCCTGTGTCCCGACCGACCCCGGCTACTACACTGACGTGCCCGGCGCTGTGGCCCCCATCGCCTGCATCCCCGGCTACTACCAGCCCAACAGCGCCCAGACCTCCTGCCTGAGCGCCGACGCCGGCTACTACGTGGACGCCCCGGCGGCGACGGAGCAGACGGCCTGCCCGGCCGGCACGACCTCGCCGCCCGCTTCCGACAGCATTGACGACTGTGTGTCCACAACGGCCGACCTGACCATCGTCAAGTCCACCGACCCGGCCGGCGGGACGGGCTTCCCGTTCACCCTCGACCCCGGGGCGTTCACTTTTCTGACAACATGGGGTAGCTTTGGCAACGTTCGCGGCCAATTCTATTACCCCTCTGGCGTGGCTGTGGATGCGGCGGGCAACGTCTATGTCGCCGACCATTTCAATTTTCGCATCCAGAAGTTCACCAGTGCCGGCAGCTTTTTACTGGCCTGGGGTTGGGATGTGAAGGTCGGCGGCGTCACGGGATTCGAGACCTGCGGCCCGCTCGACACATGTAAGGCAGGCACCGCGGGCGCCGGCAATGGTCAATTCAACGGCCCCTTCGGTATTACGGTGGACGCAGCGGGCAACCTCTACGTCGCCGATCAGTACAACAGCCGTATCCAGAAGTTCACTACTGCCGGCGTCTATGTGACCAAATGGGGTGGCCTCGGCAACGGCCAGGGCCAGTTCAACAACCCCTACGACGTGACGGTGGACGCGGCGGGTAACGTCTTCGTCGCCGACTCCTCTAACCATCGCATCCAGAAGTTCACCAGTGCCGGCAGCTTTCTGCTGGCCTGGGGTTGGGATGTGAAGGTTGGCGGCGTGACGGGATTCGAGACCTGCGGCCCGCTCGACACATGTAAGGCAGGCACCGCGGGCGCCAACAATGGTCAGTTGAACACGCCAGCCGGTTTGACGGTGGACGGGGTGGGCAACGTCTATGTCGCTGATACCCAAAACCACCGGATTCAGAAGTTTGACAGCAATAGTATCTTTCTCGGCCAGTGGGGTAGCCTGGGCAGTGGCAACGGTCAGTTCAACCGCCCGTTCCAGACGGTAGTGGATAATGCCGGCAACGTTTACGTCATTGACCATTACAATCACCGCATGCAGAAGTTCAATAGCGACGGAGACTATCTGGGCCAGTCAGGCAGCCAAGGCAACGGCAGCGGCCAATTTGGGTACCCCACCGACATGGTTGTGGATACGCTGGGCAACTTCTACGTTGCCGACCAGGGCAACCACCGGATTCAGAAATTCGGCCAGACCAGCGTGGTGCTAAATGATGGCCAGAGCCACCCCTTCACCGACCTCTTACCGGGGACGTACCTGGTCAGCGAACTGGTGCCCGCCGGCTGGACGTTGGACGACATCGACTGCGGCGCGGCGACGGCGACCCGCGACGCCAACACAGTCAGCGTGACACTGGCCGCCGGCGACGACGTGACCTGCACCTTCAGCAATCGCTACACACCTCCGGACACCACCGCGCCGGCGGTGACTATCAACCAGGCGTCCGGCCAGGCCGACCCGACCGGCGCCAGCCCGATCAACTTCACCGTCGTCTTCAGTGAGGCCGTCACCGGCTTTACCGACGCCGACGTGACCCTAAGCGGCACGGCCGGGGCGATCACGGCCGTTGTGACCGGCAGCGGCACGACCTACAACGTCGCCGTCAGCGGCATGACCGGCAGCGGCACGGTGATCGCCACTGTGCCCGCCAACGTGGCCGAGGACGCGGCCGGCAACGACAATGAGGACTCGACCTCAACCGATAACGAAGTTACCTACAACGCGCCGGACACGACCGCGCCGACCGTCACCATCAACCAGGCC
>NZ_JAYRVJ010000129.1:0-4821 GCF_041918635.1 Promineifilum sp. (SeqCode) | reverse complement strand
GGATTTGAGGATCAAGACGTGAGAGACGACGCACCGGTTATACATCCGGAGACCCAGGAGAAGGAGTACCCCCGGTTCCGCCTGATGGCGCGGATCGAGCACATGATCCTGCTCATCAGCTTCACCATCCTGTGCCTGACCGGCCTGCCGCAGAAGTTCCCCTTCTCGCCTATCTCTACCTGGATCATCAACGCCCTGGGCGGGATCGAGATGGCCCGCTACATCCACCGTTGGGCGGCCATTGTACTCGTGCTCGGCTCCATCTATCACCTGCTGACCTCCAGCTACCGGCTGTTCGTCAAGCACGAGCGGATGCGCATGCTGCCCGACATCAAGGACGGCCTGGATTTGCGCGACACCGTCTTCTACAACCTGGGCCTGCAGGACGATCCGCCGCGCATGCGCAAGTTCAACTTCGGCGAGAAGTTCGAGTACTGGGCGGTCGTATGGGGCACGGCGGTGATGATCATGACCGGCTTCATCCTGTGGAACCCCATCGCTGCCACGGCCATCGTACCGGGCACGTTCATCCCGGCGGCGCTGGAGGCCCACGGCTGGGAGGCGGTGCTGGCCGCCGCGTCCATCGTCATCTGGCATCTCTACAACGTGCTGGTGAAGCACCGCAACAAGAGCATGTTCACCGGCGTGCTCAGCCACAAGATCATGGAGGAGGAGCACATCCTGGAGTTGGAGCGGTTGGAGCGCGGCGGCGACCCGTGGCGGGTCATCCCGCCTGACGCGCTACGGCGGCGACGGCGGGTCTATTTCGCCGTAGCCTCGGTCGTCGTCCTGCTGGCGGCGGCCCTGGTGGTGTGGATGTTCACCTTCGAGCAGACGGCCATCACTACGCTGCCGGAGGCGACACGTGACGTGTTTGTCCCCCTGGCCACGCCCGCGCCGTGAGGCGCTGGCCGGACAGTCTTATCAACCCCACCCCCTCTCCCCACGGGAGAGGGTTAGGGAGAGGGTACGCCCCAGCCTCCGGCGCGAGGCCAAGGTTGTACCATACACATTGTCGTTTTCATATGAGCAAAGGAGGTGAAATGGTATGAGACCTAGTAGACGCTCGCTCGCCTTCCTGGGTATCCTCATCCTGTTAATGAGTCTACTCCTCGCCGCTTGCGCGGATCAGGGAGGCCAGACCCAGGCGACAGAGGAGGCCACCCAGGCGGCTGACGCGAGCACCGAGGAAGCGCCAGAGGCGACCTCAGAGACCGAGGCCCCGGCCGCTGAGGCGGAGCCGACCGCGGAGACCGAGGAGCCAACGGCGGAAGCGCCAGTGGCCGAAGGCGAGACCGAGGCGGTCGCCGCCGGCCCGGCCATTCCCTTCCTCGACGAGTGGACGAACTCGCCCCACAATGACACGGAAGGCGAGCCGTTCAACCACTGGAACGAGGAAGACCCGGCCGAAGTACCGACGGACTGCGCCAAGTGCCACAGTACGCCCGGCTTCCAGGACTTCGTTGGCGCCGATGGCAGCGCGGTCAACGTGGTTGACGCGCCCGCGCCCATCGGCACGACCGTGGAGTGCACGGCCTGCCACAACAACGCCGTCATCGCCCGTTCGAGCGTCATCTTCCCGTCCGGGATCGAGGTGCTCAATCTGGGCAATGAGGCGCGTTGTATGGAGTGCCACCAGGGGCGCGCGTCCACTATCTCGGTGGATCAGCGCATCGCCGACGCCGGCCTGACGGAAGACCTGGACACGGTCAGCGAGGATATGGGCTTCACCAACATCCACTACTACGCCGCGGCGGCGACCCAGTATGGGACGCTGGCCAAGGGCGGGTATGAGTATGGCGGCAATGCCTATGACGCCCGCTTCGACCATGTGCCCAGCCACAACACCTGCATCGAGTGTCACAACCCGCATACGCTCCAGATCAACCTGGAGCAGTGCCAGGCGTGCCACGAAGGTGTCGAGACGGTGGAGGACGTGGCCAACATTCGCATGTTCGGTTCGCTGGTCGACTACGACGGCGACGGCGACATGGAAGAGGGCATCTACTACGAGATCGCGGGGCTGCGCGACCTGCTCTGGCAGGCGATGCAAGCGTACACGATGGAGACGGGCGAGGTCATGATCGGCTACAACGCCGCGGCCTACCCGTACTTCTTCGCCGACACCGACGGCGACGGCACGCTGAGCGAGACGGAGGCGGTCTTCGACAACGCCTTCGGTAACTGGACGGGACGCTTGTCCAAGGCGGCCTACAACTTCCAGGTGTCCCAGAAGGACCCCGGCGTTCACGCCCACGGCGGCAAGTACATCATCCAGTTGCTCTACGACTCGATCACGGACTTGAACGGGGCCGTGAACACGCCGGTGGATATCAGCACCGCCCATCGCATCGACCACGGCCACTTCGCCGGTTCCGAAGAGGCGTTCCGCCACTGGGACGCGGAGGAGGAGGGCGGCGGCATTGTGCCCGGCACTTGCGCCAAGTGCCACACCGCCACCGGCCAACCCCAATTCGTAACCGAAGGCGTGATCACCAGCCAGCCGGCCAGCAACGGCCTGAACTGCGGCACGTGCCACAACGACCTGCAGGAGTTCACGATCTACGAGGTGAATTCCGTGCGCTTCCCCAGCGGGGCGACGGTCTCCTTCGGCGAACGCGACTTCTCGGCCAACATGTGCCTCAACTGCCACCAGGGGCGCGAGTCCACGGTCAGCGTCAATACGCGCATCGGCGACAAGCCGGATGACGAGGTCAACGAAGACCTGCGCTTTGTCAATATCCACTACTTCGCCGCCGGCTCCACGCTGTTCGGCACGGAAGTCAAGGGCGCCTACGAGTTCGAGGGTCGGGAGTACACCGGCAAGAACCAGCACGTTGCTACCTATGACTCCTGCACCGAGTGCCACTCCATCCACGAGTTGACGGTCGTGATTGAGGATTGCGGCGATTGCCACGAGGGCGCGGACTCCATCGAGGGGCTGCGCACCATCCGCATGAGCGACATCGACTACGATGGCGACGGCGACATCACCGAAGGCGTCTACGGCGAGATTGACACGATGCGCGAAGCGTTGCTGACGGCCATCCAGGCTTACGCGGTCGACGTGACAGGCACGGCCATCGTTTACAACTCAGCTTCCTACCCGTACTGGTTCGCGGACGCGGACGGGAACGGGCAGGTGAACGGCGAGGAAGAGGGCTTTGCCAGTTGGACACCCAATCTGCTGCGCGCGGCGTACAACTACCAGGACTCCCAGAAGGAGCCGGGGGCCTACGCCCACAACTCGTCGTACATCATGCAAATCCTGTACGACTCGATCCAGGCTGTCCGCGGCGACGTGGCGGCGATGACCCGCGCTGAGGTGCGGACGTTCGAGGATTAAGAGGGGAAGAATCCACAGATTTCACAGATTACACAGATTTTGTGGCGTCGGTGAAGTCTGGGGATGCTTCATAGTTTAGGTTCCTGGAGGGCCGAGGTAACTCGACCCTCCAGGTTCTTGGCGACGAAAAGGGCCGCGCCTCCTCTGGGAAGCGCGGCCCTTTGTAGCGCAGCCTGCGAAGCTGCGGTAGATGCGAAGAGGCAGCCTCACAGGCTGCGTTACGCCGGCCGTTCCTGGATCGACTCCTCGCCCTCATCTGGCTCCACGCCAAAGACGCGGCGGGCCAGGCGGGCCAGGCCCAAGATGACCAGCGCCGGCAAGCCGATACGCACGGCGAAGAAGACAACCACCGTCAAAATCCCCTCAAACTCGTTCATGGCTTTCCCTTTTATCCTGTGTCGGGGCGGCGTGGCCGTCCCCGATCACCGTCAGTCGCTACTATTTTTCTCAGCATCAGCATAGATGATCCCGCCCTGCGTGTAAATCGGGCGAAGCAGCCATTCGGAGTGGTGTGTTTGCCCCAAGCGCGGAAGACGCGGGATAAGCATCCCGCGCCACGTTGGCGGATACGGGATAAGAATCTGGTGCCACACTGGCTCACTCCCCCACGCCGCCCCCCTACCTGATGGGGTAACTGCCCCATGCCCTGGCGTGGCGCGGGATGCTTATCCCGCGTCTTCCCCCTCCCTAAATCAGGTATTCGCCCAATTTACCCCGCCCCCGCCGCCCCTTATACTGCTACTAACCTCCTTGAAGAGTTGCTCATTCTATCGGTCCGCCGCCCGGCTCTCGCCGGTCACGGAGGAGAGGTTGACAATCTGATGCGCATCCAAATCCCACGACTGATCGTCTGTAGCGCGCTCCTCGGCGCGCTGTTGGCGATCCTGGCGTTCGCGGCCATCCCCGCCGCCAGCGCCGCGCCGGCCCGGCAAGACGCCACGCCCGTGCCCAACGCCCAGGAGTGCACCGGCTGCCACGAGGGCATCCGCGGCTACTGGGGGGAGAGCGCCCACGGCTACGCCATGACCGACCCCGCGTTCCAGCGGGCCTGGACGGAGCAGGGCACGCCGAAGGAATGCCTGGCCTGCCACACCACCGGCTACAATCCCGAAACCGGCGCGTACAACGAGGGCGGCGTCGGCTGTCTGGCCTGCCACTCGCCCGTGCCCAGCAATCATCCCGACGCCTACATGCCCACCGACGTCTCCTCACGTCTGTGCGGCACGTGCCACGTGGAGACGTTCGACGAGTGGGAGCAGAGCGAGCACGGCCAGCAGGGTATGACCTGCAATCAGTGCCACAACCCGCACACGACCGCGCTGAAAGTGGGCAGCTCGCAGGAGCTATGTCATAGCTGCCACAACACCGAGGGCCACTACTACTCCTTCACCGGCCACGCCCGCGAGGGGCTGCTGTGCACCGACTGTCACCTGCGCGTGTCCGACTCGCCGGCGGCCGGCACGGAGGGACACGGC
>NZ_JAYRVJ010000128.1:0-2010 GCF_041918635.1 Promineifilum sp. (SeqCode) | reverse complement strand
GGAGCGGGGGTACACCATCGTGCGCGGGCTGCTGACGCCGGACGAGGTGAGCTACTACATCGAGCGCATGGAGAAGCTGTCGGGCATCACCCGCGGCCGGATGCAGGGCAAGGAGGAGTGGAAGGGCACGGGCCGCGGCTCGGGCGGGTCATCCTGGACGCTGCCCGACGGCGTGGTCAAGTCGCGCGACTTCTGGCCCGTCGCCGTCAACGAGCGGCTGGTGGACATCGTCCGCCACATCCTGTCGCCCGACGTGCGCTTTTTGCAGCACAACGACATCCACGTCGGCTTCTCGGCCATCTCCTGGCACCGCGACAGCGTCAACCGCGAATACGGCGTGGGGCCGGACTGGGACGAGTCACAGGAGCCGTACCAACTGGTGCGCTGCGGCATCTACTTGCAGACCTTCGCCGAGAGCAACTCGCGGCTGGGCTTCATCCCCGGCAGCCAGCGACCGCCGAAGGGGCCGGTGTCGGGGGGGCGCAAGTTCAGCGAGCGCCGGCTGAAGTGGCTGGGCGCGGCCAACTACCTGTCCCCCAAAATCCAGATGGCCATCTCCAACGCCGACTGGATTCCCACCGAGCCGGGCGACTGCGTCATCTTCGACCCCCGCACCATCCACTCCGGCAGCTACATCACCGGCCCCAAGTACTCCGTCTTCGTCGCCTACGGCGTGGAGAACAAGCACTTCTTCAACCACTACAACTACTACCGCAATGTGCGCTCGGAACTCGGCTACGGCGACTTCGACCCCGACTTCGCCCAACTGCTGCGCGACCACGACCTCTTCCCGGAGCTAACGCCGACCTACGACAACGTCGAGGGGGCCTGGGTTCCGTCGGGGCTGGTCAAGACGCTCTACAACCGGCGGCGCGATACGCCAGTCGAAGAAATTAGGAATTAGGAATTAGGAATTAGGAATTGGCGGCTTGAGGCGCTCTTCATTCCTAATTCTTAATTCCTAATTCCTAATTCTCTTCCAGCGCCGCCCGAATCTCCGCCAGATGATCCCGCTCATGGCGGGCGATGAGCTTGCAGACCTGCTCGATGGTCAGGATGTGGCCGCTGGCGTGGCGGCCCTTCTTGTCCCAGTCCTCGTCCTCCAGGCTATCGATGAAGGCGAACAGGGCGGCGCGGTTCTCCTCCATGCCGGCCAATACCTCCTCGGCCGATTTGTCTTGCAGCTTGGTGACGACGCGCCGGTTCCAGCGGTTCAGGTCGAAGTCGTCGGGCACGCCCCCGCCGCCGGCCTGCAGTTGGGCCATCATGGCCGTCATGCCGCGCTCCGAGTCGGCCACGTGGCGCAGCACGTCCACCACGCGCCACTCGCCCCCTTCGGTGGAGTAGGCGGTGGTGTTCCACTGCTCCTCGGTCAGCCCGCGCAGCGCCGCGAACCACTCCTCCCGCGCCGCCGTCAGCCGGGCCTTGATCGCTTCCTTCTTCTCTAAAGACATTCATTCCTCCTAAAGCAATAAATCAACCACGGGTTTTCACGGATTTTACGGATAAACACGGATTGAGCATTTGTTTCAATCCGTTACATCCGTCGAATCCGCGAAAATCCGTGGTTGATTTATTCTCTTACACACGTTGGGGATAATAATAGCCGTCGGTTTCGAGGGCGGCGACGGCGTCTGGCCAGTGGGGCGGGCGGGCGGCGCGGAAGGCGGCGATGAGGCCGGCCGCGCCCACTTCCACCCGCCGGTGCTCGGCCATCCAGCGTCCGTTCATCCACGTCAGCAGCGCGTACTTGGCCCGCGGGTCGCTGTCGCCGGGCATGCTGACCGAACTGACGTTGACCAGCAGCCGCCGCCGCCAGACGCGTACGTTGGGCACGTGCAGGTGGCCGAAGGCCACCGTGCGCGCCTTGGCCCCCATAACCAGCGGCTCCAGCGCCGCGTCGCTCTGCCGAATCTCGCCGTAGCGGGCCAGCTGGTCTACTTCCGATGGGTAGATGATCTGGTTCACGTCGGTCGGGTTGGCGTGGACGATGAGCAGGTCATCGCCGGC
>NZ_JAYRVJ010000127.1:0-4544 GCF_041918635.1 Promineifilum sp. (SeqCode) | reverse complement strand
AGCACGCGCATGGCGTACTGGCGCGCCTTGTCCAGTCGCCCCGTCTCCATGTACGCCTCGGCCAGGTTATTGCTGATGGCCGAGATCCAGCGCTGGTGCTTGATGCGCTCGAAGAAGGCCAGCGCCCGTTCGGCCGGCTCGATGACCGCCTCGAACTGCCGCACGTTCAGGTACATGCCGGCCAGTTCGGCGCGCAAGCCCTCCAACTGGAGCCGGTCGCCAATGGCCGCGTAGTGGCTCATGGCCTGCTCCGCGTGCGCATGCGCGTCATCTACACGCCCCTGCCGGCCGGCGAGCATAGCCAGCATATAATATCCTTGGGCGATCCGGCCCTTATCGAGCGCCGTTTCGGCGATCTGCACCATCGTTCGAAAGTGCGCTTGTGCCGCCTCGAACTGCCCTGCCATATACTCGATGGTCCCGTGTAACCGTTCGACGTCACACGTCGCTAGTTGAGCCTCACGTCGCGCCGCCTGTAGGTCGGCCTCTTGAGCACTGGCAGATCCATGCCAGACATGCCACCTTGTGATTTCAGTCGTTATCCGCGACAGCATGGCGACGGCCTCATCATAATGGGCCAGCGCTCGATCCTGTTGCTGCAGCAGTTCGTAAGCATAGCCCCATTGGCCGATAGCCGCGGCTGTTGTCTCACCATCAGCATCCCAAGTGAAACCCTCCATCCCCTCCAACACCCGCTCCGCCTCCCCGGCCAGCAGCGCCAGCCGGTTACGGATGACCTGTAGCTCGGCCCGCCGGGCGTCGTCCAGCCGGCCCGGTTCGATCTGTCGAAAGACCTCATCGGCGGCGGCGGCCTGCCCGGCCAACACTTCCTCGTCCTGGTGGGCGAACCAGACGGCGACGGCCGCGTCCGGCTCATCCGCCTGCCAGTAGTGGTAGGCCGCGGCGGTGTAGTCGCCCAACTGGGCGCGGACGAAGGCCGCCTCGCCGTGCAGCCGGCGGCGCTGCTCGGGCGGCAGCGCCCCGTGCACCAGGTCGCGGAAGAAGGGCAGCAGGGTCACGCCGCCGGCGGCGTCAGTCTGGATCAGCCGGCGGTCGATCAGGCTGGTCAGCGCCGCCTCGCGCCCGGCCCAGACGTCGCGCGGCGCGGGGGAGCGGAAGACGGACAGCCCCCCCAGCACCTCGCGCTCCTCGTCGTCCAGCCGCCGCCACAGGCGGCTGAAGAGCGGCTGGGCGGACGGTTCGCGCGACAGGGCCAGCACGTCCCCCTCGTCGCCGCTGCGGCGCAGCGCGGCGTAAAGCTCCAGCAGGCGCGGGTTGCCGCCGGTGAAGCGGTGGAGCCGCCGCAACGCCGGCCCGTCCGGCGCGACGCCCAGCCGGCGCAACAGCTCGCCCGTCTCGCCCGGCGGCAGCGGCTCCAGCGGACAGTGGACGTCGGTGTCCACGTAGACGCGCTGCCCCATCAGCAGCAGCGGGGCGACGCCGCGCAGGCTCTCCAGCAGTTCCAACACCTGGACGTGCTGCTTGCGGCGGGGATCGCCGGCCGAGGTGTGCAGCAGATCCACCTCGTCGAAGCACAGCAGCGGCCGGCGGCCGGCGGTGGCCTCCAGGTCCAGGCGCAACAGGCCCAGCGCCTGGGCCAGCGGCCCGACGCGCCCCTCGCCGGCCAACAACTGGGCCCACAGCGACGGCGCGCCCGCGGCGTGGGCGAAGTGGCCCAGGCTGAAGAGCAGGCTGTTCAGATCGTCGTTGAGGCCGGGGCGGAAGGTGTACCAAAAGACGGCGTCGCCCGGCCAGCCGGCCAGCAGCGCCGCCCCCAGCGTGCTCTTGCCCACGCCGCCCATCCCCGTGACGGCCACCGAGCGGCCGGCCAGCAGCGCCCCCCGGGCGGTCTCGATGGCCGCCGCCCGGCCGATGGGCGGCGCGGCCAGGGCGGGCCGCTCCAGGCGCAGCGCCGGGTTCAGCCGCTCCAGTACGCGCCGGCCCAACTCGTCGATGGCCTCCTCCAGGTGGATGAAGAAGCGCGTCGGGCTGACGTTGACGTGGCCGGGCATCGCCTCCACCGCGCTGGGGAAAGCGCTGGGCGGGTGGTGGCGGCGCAGGTAGCGCAACTCCAGCAGCAGGTAGCGGTAGCGCGGCGACTTGCTGCCCAGCCGGGCGCGATCCTCATCCACGGCGGCCATCAGCGCCGCGCGCGTCTGGGGCAGCGGCCCGCCCCACAGGCTCGTCGCCGCCTCGCCCAGCACGCTCTGGAGCAGCAGTCCGCGCTCCCGCTCGCCGGCCACGAGCGCGCCGCCCGGCTGACGCTCGCTCAGGAAGTAGGGCGAGGCCAGCGGCGACTGCCGGCCCAGCCAGTGCGGATCGGCGTAGTGCTCCAGCGCCGCGCGGATGGCGGCGGAGAACACGGTCGCGGGCGTCACGCTCTTCTGTCGGGCCATGTGGGTCTAGTCTCTCTTAGACCTGACAGGTCGGCGACCTCCGGTCGCTCTGAGACCTGTCAGGTCTGGGTCGCCTAGAGTATAGACTTTCTTCCCCGGCCCCGTCCACCCCAGAACGGGAATTACCGATCAAAATCGGGATTTGACCGGGCCGCTCTGTGGCTATAATAGGCGATGCGCCCAACTCCGGGCGCTTTCTTGACGGGATTGGGACAATGGAGGCGATAGATGGAAACGAATTGGATACTCTTTTGGCGAATTACCTTTGACGTCATCGAGGGCGCGATACGCCTGCAACAGGAGATCACGTGGTGGGAGTACGACGACCAATCGGGGGCGCTGCTCTATACGCGCCGCGACCGCACCGTCGAAGACCTGCCGTACCGTCTGGTGGGCGACGCGACCGTCATGCGCGACCACGTCGTCTTTCGCGGGGGCTACCTGGAAGCCCGGACGCTCGATCTGCTGGCCTACGCGCAAAAGCGTCTGGGTGTGCACATCGACCTGGAGGAATTGTCCCAGACCCTGGGGCAGGGCGAGAACATCGCCATCCGCGCCGACGTGAAGCTGCACCCGATAGGCCCCGTCGCGTACCCTATCTTCTACTTGCCACAGTCTCCGGCCGATCCCGCGCTGGCCGTGCGCCTGCTGGTGGACGAAGGCGGAGACCTGACCCGGCGGGTCGTGTGGACGATCTCCGGCCAGTTCCTGGGCTCACCCGGCAACTACCATCTGGCTCACTTCGACGGCTGGCACGCCGTGCGCGTGCGCCAGGATCACGACACGCGCGACGGCGACTTCTACGAATTCCTGATCGACGGCGCGCCGATGGGGGATGGACCTGCCGCTCCGCCCACTCATCACTTCGAGCCTACGCCGCAGACGTTCTACATTGGGCGCACCCCTGAACTGCCAGATGGCCTATATGGGGAGGTCTATCACTTGGACTTTGATCCTAATGATTCATGTGGTGGATGCCCCCGCCGACCCCAGCCTGACTCCCCCCATACCAACCCTGTGGGCTAAGTGCGTATGAAGGGCGGGATGAAGTCGCCCCCACGCGTGCTTGACAGGTATGTTACACTATTCGTGGGGGCGAACCTGCCATTGGGTGAATCGAGCGGACAAACCGGATGGAGGTACGAACATGAACAAGCGGCTCTTTATCGGCGTACTGGTGCTGGTCGTCATGCTGGCGCTGCTGGGCGCGGCGGGGTGGGCGGCGGCCTCCCTCGCGCAGGCCGACTACGGCGAACCCGCCCTGGCCTCGGCCGACACCGACGATCAGTCGACAACTTTCATTCGGGTCAACAACCGCTATCAGAAGCCCAACGACTCCTGCGGTAGCTGTAGAAGTCTTCCGTAGTTGCCCCATCAAACAGCGGGCCGCGCCGTGTGGAAAGGCGCGGCCCTTTTATTTCTTCAAGTGGCCCAACCCGCGCTCCTCTTTACAAAATCTGCCAAATCTGCGTAATCTGCGGATTCTTCCTCTTAGAGCGGGATTTACCTCTCATTTGCGGGAATTGTTCCCGTCCCATCCATGCTATTCTGCCAGCGTAACCAATAGACCTGTCAGGTTTTCGGAAACCTGATAGGTCTGGGAAAAAGCTTACTCCTTGGTGCCAGTTGGCTGCCGCAGCACGCAGCCGAGGGAAGGACGCCCGTCCAGTCGGGGTCGCGTCAAGGGGCAAGGGCGAGCGGGGTTTCCTCTCCTCTTCCTCCCCCGCTTCTTGCCCCTTCGCGACCAACCCCCCAGAAATAGCACGCAGATGACGCTGATTTTCGCTGATAAGAAAAGAGTCGGGTTCTTATCAGTGAAAATCAGCCAAATCAGCCTCATCAGCGTGCTATTCTTCCGCGTCATCAGCGTCCCATTCTTCGTTGATCAACCTTCCGGCCCGCGATCCCCCCTCTCCCCAAAACAGGTTGATTATGGTTGATAATGATTGATTTTGAAGATCGAATAGATCAAAATCAATCATTATCAACCATAATCAACCCTTTTTTAGGAGAGGGGGTAGGTTGATCAATGATTTCCAGCGGCGGCAGGCTTTTCACAATGGCCGCCGTCTCCACGCTCACGGCGACCACTTGGCCGATCAGCCGCACGATGTACTCCGGGTCGTTGGGGCGGTTGGGGTCGTTGGT